>NZ_JBEMBC010000019.1:0-37028 GCF_040274425.1 Carnobacterium sp. | reverse complement strand
GCAAAAACAGAATTATCCCTAAAGATGTCTAAAGATATGAAGAAAAGAGGGTTTTCATTTGTCGGACCAGTAACATGTTATGCGTTCATGGAAGCTGCTGGGTTAATTAACGATCATACCAACGATTGTTCGTTTAAATAAAGAATATAATTAAAATTTTCCTACCATCTTCCTACCAAAATAATATTTAGGGTATTTTGGTAGGATTTTTTTAGTTATTTTTCATTAAACTTTCAAATATATCCACAGTCTCTTTTTTAGTTTTTACTGTCAAGTGAGAATAGGTATCCATAGTAGTAGCTATTCTGGAATGACCTAACCGTTCTTGAATAGCTTTATCTTTTGCGCCATTCTCTAGGAGTAAAGTGGCGTGTGTGTGTCTGAAAGAGTGAAAGCTAAAATCTACCCCTGTTTCTCTCTTTGCAAGGTTACAGTGCCATTTTACGCCATTAGGTGTTATTGGATCACCATTTTCTTTAGTACAAACAAAATTAGTATCTTCATAATGTTGGCCATAAAATAATTTATTTTTCATTTGCTCTTTGCGGTGAGTTCTTAATAATTTTAGTAGTGAATCACCAATACCTATAGTACGGTAAGAACTCTGGGTTTTCGGAGTTCCTAAAAAGTAGTCTGTCTTTTCCATAATCATAGTTTTTTCAATCGTTAGCGTACCTTCGTCAAAATCAACATCATTCCAAGTTAATCCGCAAACTTCACCGCGCCTCATACCAGTTTGGAAAGCAATCATCATTGGTACATGGAAAGGATGGCCTTCGGGATAAAAAGCAAGTAGTTTGTCAAAATCTTCAAGAGTAATTACTTTTAAGGCATCTTTAGTTTTTTTGTTTCTTTGGTCATAAAAAGGCATTTCAATATATTTAACCGGACTTTCTTTAATTAGTTTGTAAGGGTAGACCGCTTTTTTAAATGCACCACTTAAAACTGATCTTGTAATTTCGAGCGTTCTTTTCGAGAAACCTTTTTCAAATTCGGAATCTATTAGTTTTTGAATAGAAGCTGGATCAATTGATTTTAGTTTATAAATTCCAATGTAAGGGAGTATATGGTTGTCAATTATCATGCGGTAGTTTTCTTGAGTATTATATTTTAAGTTCTTCATAACGTATTGTTCGTACCAGTAATTAAAATAATCGTGTACGGACATATCGCTAAAATCAAACGTCTTTCCAGATTGATCAAATTCATTTAAAGCTTTTCTAAGTGAATCTAACGCCTCTGATTTTGTATATCCTCCAAAACGCTCGTGTCGCGTTCTCTTTCCGTTAATCTTGGCGCCTTCAAATGAGTAGTACCAAGATTTCCCTTTTTTTCTAACAGATCCTTTCATAATAAATTACCTCCTAGTCATCATGGTTCTGTCTAGTCTTTGCATCTTCATAAGTTAATTTGACGTGAAGCTGCTGCTTTTCATCGTTCTTCCAGAAGTCTGAAAGGTGAGACAAATTAACATCTGGAAAAATCATACCAACATCTTGTAATTGCTCCCAAACTTCCTCGCTAATGTCTTTGTCGTCGTATCTGGATAAAGAGAGGTGGATGTAGTCTTTGAAGTAGTAAACGAACAAACTATACTCCATATCGATATCCATAGAGCGCACACGCACCGAACCAGTATTAACCGTAGCTTGACGACAGAAATCCGATTCTAGTGTAGATAAATCTTTAATTATCATGTTATTTCCTCCAATAATCGTAGTTTGAACCTTTGAAATACGAATGTATGTTCTTTTTTGATTAAAAAGAAAAGGCCGTTAAGCCTAAACTTTTTATTTTGTTTCGTAAATTTTAGTTCCTAATTCTTCTCCTGCAATACCTTGAGTAGCTGTTAGTGTAATTGGATCTCCATCGTATTTAATATCGTATGATATAACTGACTCAACAGTTGCTCCAGGTTTTACATCAGTAAAGGCCATTTCATTCATAGCTGTATATTTTTCATCTTGCGGTGACATTCCGACATCTAATGCGTCTACTGTTACTTCTGTTTCTTGTGATGCGTTAAAGCAAGCAATGAAAGTCATACCTGGTTGCATAAGTTCCTCACTATCGTTTGTAAATTCATAAGTAATTACTAATTGAGAAGCTTCGTTAAATTCATTTGGTGGTGTAATTTCAGTACCAGTTAGCTTAACTGTAGCCATATCAATTTTTAATGTATCGTTTTCGAAATAAACATCTTTGCTTTTTGCAGCTGATTCAGAAGTCTTGCTTGAATCTAACGCACTTGAAGCAATCTCGCTTGATTCTACTGCAGTTGAAACAGTTTCCGTTGCATTACCCTCAGCCTTTTCCTCATTTCCACATGCTCCTAATACCAAACCGCAAACTCCTAATGCTACTAATAATTTAACTTTTTTCATATGTATCTCCTCCTAGTGTTTTTTTATTAATCAATATATATTTCTAAAATATCTTTAGGTATACCGTATAGATTGTAGAGTTCATCGTATGAGCTAGGGTATAAACCATATTCTTCAACGTATCTATTTGTTAGCAAGTTAACCGCAAATTTATTAGCTTCATTTTCTAGCTTTCCTCTTGAAAAAGAGTTTTGTATGTAATAACCCGACAACTCTGAATGCATTAATGCGTGGTAAAGTTCGTGAGCCATTACAAAGTATCTCTCGTTGCTATCTGCCAATTCATGATTGATTAAAATTATTTTTTGATCGTGAATAACAACGTATTGTCCTGAAGGGCTTTTTAAAAAAGATTCATACCTAATTTCTATATCGCAACTTTCAGCAATTTCAAAAGGATCTAAAGTATTGTATTTAGTATAAATATTTTTTATTGAATTGTTAAAAAGGTTTGTCATATAAAATCACTTCTTTTTAATTTTTTCTAATTTTTCCCAGAAGATGCCGGTAAGTATATCTTTAACTCGTTGTTTTTCTTCTTCTGTCAAATTTTCTCCACCGTAAGCCATATTAACGTTTGAATCTAACATCTTATATAAATCAACTACATCATCATCAGAAGCCCAATTCGGAACATCGTTACCTAATAAATAATCAGTAGATACTTCAAAATAATCAGCTATATTTTTTGCTGTTTCGTAAGAAGGTTGTCTTTCGCCTCTTTCCCAACTACCTATAGTTTTATAAGAAACGTTCATTATTTTACCTAATTCAGCTTGAGTTAATTTGTTTCTTTTTCTCAATTCTTTTAATCTTTGAGGGAACATACCACCACTCCTTAACGTTGATGTTACTACTAAAAGTAGCTAAATGAAATTAAATAATAAAAAAATACACAAAAAGTAGTTTATTTAGTTGACAAGCTACTTAGAGTAGTATAATATACTGTGTATAGGAGCTACATAGAGTAGCGAAATGGAGGAGGTGAGAAAATGACTCTCATTAAAGAATTAAGAAGTAAGGAAAACATTTCTCAAATAGATCTTGCTAGAAAACTTGAAATTTCTTCTAAAACATTAGGATCTTGGGAACGTGGATACAGAACTCCTAGGCCAAAAGATATGCAACGTTTAGAAGATTACTTTGGTGTTCCGAAAGAAGAAATTTTTTTTGAAGCATTTTGCTACTCTAAGCAGTAATATCTTATTCGCTAAGCTAATTATATAACATATCCAATCGTATCAAAATGCAGGTTAATACGGAAAAGAGGAACGTATGTGGAGTATCTAAAAAAAATTAGGTTAGAAAAAAATTTAAAACAAAAAGAAATGGCGAAGTTGATAAACGTTTCAATTTCAGCATATACAAAAATTGAATCAGGACATTTATCTCCAAGTTTCAATTTTATAAAAAAGTTTAAAATAACCTTTCCGGAGGCGGACGCGAATGAGTTCTTTAAAAATTAAAAACACACCTTGTCTGGTACACAAGGTGTGCTACGGAAATTTTTAAGGTCTCATATTGGTACCAGCAATATCCAATACTTTACTGGTATCGTCACCAGCGCTGCTAATAAAATAAACACTACTAAAGCAATCTAGACATTGTTTGAACACGAAATTAATCCCATTCAAGCGTATCTGCCGTTTAACGTCCCGTGTGACGAAGGGCTGCAACTGCAACAGCCAATTTTGATTTTAGCACCATCTATTGAGACACAGCGTCACTCAAAAGTTTTGTCATTAGACATCACTCTCCTCTTGTTAAAGAAATAGTAACAAAATTTATTATATACGAATTTCATAATTTGTGAAAGTGAAGAAATGAAAAAACACTAGAAAGAAGGAAAATAACATGTCCAATATAAAAATATTTAATTTTGAACAACAAAATGTAAGAACACAAATCATTAACGATGAGCCTTGGTTTGTTGGGAAAGATGTTGCTGAAATTTTAGGGTATTCAGAAACGAACGCTATGACAAGGAGGCTTGAAGAAGAAGATTTCATATCCACCAAATTGTCGGGTATGAATATGAATTCCTTATTAATTAATGAATCTGGTTTATATACAGCCGTAATAGGAAGTAAACTTCCTTCTGCTAAAAAATTTAAGCGATGGGTTACTACGGAAGTTTTGCCAACAATTAGAAAACACGGAGCTTACATGACACCAGAAAAAATCGAACAAGTTCTTTTAAATCCAGACACAATCATCCAACTAGCAACTAATTTGAAAGATGAACAACAAAAACGTTTAGTGGCAGAAGCAAAAATTGAAGCTCAAAAACCAAAAGTAGTCTTTGCAGAAGCTGTAGAAGTATCTCAAAACAGTGTTGCTGTAAAAATATTAGCTACCGTATTAAAACAAAATGGTATTGATATCGGTCAAAACAGAATGTTCCAGTGGTTAAGAGATAACAAATATATTTCTTCTAGACCGGGTGGATCTTGGAATATGCCTACGCAAAAATCAATGGACCAAGGATTGTTCGAGTTAAAACCAAACACCTATTTCAATAATGGCATTTCTGAAACGAAATATACACCATTAGTTACAGGAAAAGGACAAATCTATTTTATAAATAAATTCAAATCACAAGGAGTTTTACAATGACATCTATGAACGTAAGCGCAGAATTAAAACAAGCAGCAGAAAGACAGAATGTAACTCAATTATCACTAGCTAGAAAGACTTTTAAGGCACACACAACAGTGAGTGGCTACTTCAATAAAGAGGAAACGCCATTAGATGCAATACAAGACCTATCTAGCGTATTGCAAGATTCAATATTCGCACAACAAATGGCCCACAAAACTTATGGCACTCTGCCAGTTATGGAATCAGAAACGTATCACGAAACACCGCATGCCTTAGAGTTGTTGCAGGAAAAGGAAGCAAACGAGCGCAAGGCACGTAAAAACGACGCTCTTATGATTCTTTGCAAGCAAGACAGGTATTTAACTGAACAAGATAAAGCGGAGCTTAGAGCTTATGTAAATGAGTTTTTAGATGAAATGTTAATCGAAATGAAACTGGTTTTATCTATCCTCGACAAAGTAGGCGTTTCGTTCATGCAAGCCGTTAAAGATAGAACACCTTATTGGATCGTACAAAATTATTTAAGGAGATGACGGTATGAAAGTTGAAATCAAACCGCTTGAAAAGGTTAGTTTCACAGTTAAAGAAACAGCGAAGATTATGAGCACAGGAACGGATACAATCTATGCGTTAATCAGCTCAGGTGATTTGAGATGCATGAAGCTTCCAACAAAAACAATACCAGGTTTTGAGATTGAGAGGTTTATGAGAAAAGCTTTAGAGGACCAAATTAACTATACAGATATTTTGAAAAGACAAACTGTAGCATATTAGAAAGGGTTGATAGATATGAAGTTAATCATTACTGAGGAGTTTAAGGAAAAAGCAAAGAACGTTGTCGCTGGTGTGTTGATTATCGGATTCATTGTTTTATTGGCTGGTATTGCTGGCGGAATCGAGATGGGAACCATTGGTTAGGCACAAAAAAAGACTGAAAGGACGGCTATCCAATCAGTCAGTTGAGAAATAAAAGTTAACCCTATTATATCAGTATTTAGGAGGAAAGTCTATGCCAGTAGAAGTTAGGACAGACAAGATTAAAGATAAGCACGGTGCTTGTTTAGAGGTCGAAGAATACACTCACAAAGGTGAAGAACGTGTACAGATATCAACTGCAGGTTTTGAGAACGAAACAGAAATAGTTGATTTGAGTAAAAATGATTGGATTGAGTTTCTGAAAGAACAAATAGGAGGAACATGCGATGAAAACAAGTGAGAACATTGAAAAAATAGCCTTAGCTTTAGCAAATTTTCAAAAGGTTGTTGGTAGTCCTAAAAAAAGCGCTGAAAATCCAGCATTTAAACGCGAAGGTAAAACTCTTAAATACGCTGATTTAGATGCCATTATCAAAGTTATAACACCAGCACTAAGCGAAAACGGATTATCACAAATGCAATTTACTAGTTCTGATATTGAAACGAAAACGGTCACTGTTAACACAATGTTACTACACAGTTCTGGACAGTTCATGACAAGTGATGATCTAATCCTACCAGCTGAAAATTTTGGGAAATTCAATGCTCAAACAATTGGTTCATCTATCACCTATGGCAGACGTTATAGCTTATCAGCAATGTTAGGAATCGCCAGTGAAGATGATGACGATGCCAATACACAAAGCTTGGCAGATAACAAAAACGGTAAAGAAGCACCTAATAATAAGCCTCAACCAACGAACAGCGATAATGATTTCTTTAAAAATAAAAAAGAAGTTGAGGATCGCATTCGTGCAGTAGCTAAACAAACAGGTAGTACGTTTGAAGCGCTTAAAAAATACGTTATAGACAAGTCTAACGAACAAATGCATAAAGAGTTCAAGGATTTCAATTCAAGCAACCTACCGTCTTCAATGGGGTATGTGAAGGTATTGGAAACCAAAGCAAACAATCAACCAGAAGTGAACAACAAACCAGAAGCAAAACAAGGCGCAATATTAGACGGTATGACTAGTCAGCCGACACAAACAGTTGAATGGGGGAGCAAATAATGGCAAATGAATTAATGGAAACAGGTGAAGTTGAATTTTTCGGAGTTGACTTCACTCCTTCTAAAATTGTAATCAACAACGAAGATGAGTTAACTAAAACGATTGAGGACTATGCAGCTAAGTATAAAGGTTTGGTCGTTAACGAAGAAGATGTGAACGACGCTAAAAAGGTACGTGCAGAAATGCGTGGTGTCGCTAAATCGCTAGATGATAAACGTAAAGAGGTTAAGAAAGAATACAACAAGCCTTTAGCACTATTCGAGAAACGAATTAAGAAGTTAACTGAAACAATTCAAGAAGTAATTACTCCAATTGACGAAGGAATCAAGAACTTAGAAGAACGCGAAAGATTATCTAAGCAAAAAGAAATTGAAACACAGGTAACTATATTGTTAGAAGAACAATCTGATTATATTAAAGAATCATTTTTGCACAATCCGAAATGGTTAAATAAGACGGTTGCGATGAAAAAAGTTGCAGAAGAAGTTGCAGAACAAATTAAATTGCTGCAGAAAGAAGAACAACAAATCAAAGCAAACGAGGACATCATCACCAACTATTGCAAAGCAGTCAAAGTTGAGCCACAAGGTTGGTTGTCCGTATTAAAAAATGGCAACACAGCACCAGAAGTTATGAAGATGATTGATAAGTCATTAGCGGATGCAAAAGAGCGTGAGCAAGCTGAAATTGACCGTAAGCAACGTGAAGAAGAGTTGGCAAGAATCAAACAAGATAGCTACGTTGAGTTAAGTGTAGAGAATATACAAGAAACACCTTACGAACCAGATTTCACCGATTTAGAAGAACCAGAAGTACAAACGTATCATTTGGAAGTTACTGGAACAATAGATCAGTTAAGTGCATTAAACAGCTTCATGGTGGACAACGGAATAAAGGTTAAATCAGTTTAGGAAGTGAGCAAATGGAATTTGTCGGAAAGCTAGAATCGTATTCTGGTAACAAGATGATAATCGACATCCCGAACGGTTTTGATATGGATGAAATCGTTCGGAAAAGTAAGCAAGGTGAGTTAGTTGTTGATTTCTACGAGAAAGACACGATAACAGACTTGCAGCGCAAACATTATTGGGCACTAGTTGGAGATATTGAAGAGTATACAGGCTACACAGCAGACGTAGTTGATTCATATTTAAGAGTTCAGTTTATGAAGCTAATCAACTTAGAAGAGTATCCAAGCTTGAAACGTAACCAGATGAAAAAAACGGTCGCTAGTGAGCTTTTAGAACACGTTATCGACTTATGTATCACCAATGATATTCCATTCCGCAAACAGCAGTTTTACTTGACGATTAACACTAGCAAAATGTTATACGCATTGACACTAAAAAGGCTTTGTTGGGTTTGCGGCAAACCAAATTCAGAAATCATGCACGTAGAGGCCGTTGGTAGTGGTAGAGATAGAAAACAAATTGACCACTCTAAACATCATTTCATGTGCGGTTGCCGTGAACATCATTCGGAGCAGCATAACATCGGGATTGATAGTTACATGATTAAGTACCATTTCAAACCTATCAAATTGAATTATGAGGATCTAATCAAATTAGGATTAATGAACAAAAAAAGAGTTGAAGAACTGGAGGCAATCGAAATTGGCTGACAACAAGAAATATTACTATATCAAATTAAAAGAAAACTTCTTTGAAACAGAGGAAATGATCGTTTTAGAAAGCATGCCAGACGGTTACAAGTATTCAAATATATTGCTAAAAATGTACCTAAAAAGCTTAAAGCACGACGGTAAGGTGATGTTAAACGAACGTATACCTTACAACTCCGATATGTTGGCAAGTGTTACTAGACACAGCGTTGGTGATGTTGAGAAATCGATTAAGATTTTTAGAGAATTAGGCTTAATAGAAACATTCGATAATGGAACAATCTTTATTTCTGATATACAAACATTTATTGGTAAATCCAGTACAGAAGCAGAACGTAAAAAGCAGTATAGAGAACGTATAAAAGCTGAAAATTTAGCACTTGGACAAATGTCCGGACAAACGTCGGACGTTAGTACACCAGAGATAGAGTTAGAGAAAGAGATAGAGTTAGATATAGAGCTAGAGAAAGAGATAGATAATACAGTTAGCTATTCAAATAAAAGAAATCAGCAACTAATAAAAGAGTTAAAAGAATCGTCGTCGTCAAATTTATTCAAATTTTATGAAGATAACGGTTTTGGAACCCTGTCATCTATTGTTGTTCAATCAGTAGATGGTTGGTTGGATGATATTACAGATACAGGAACTGAAGTTGAAGAAGCTGAGAAAGTCGTGTTAAAAGCAATGACTATTGCAGTATTCAATAACGCTAGAAACTGGAACTACGTTAATAAGATCCTGATTAATTGGGAGCAAAAAGGATTGAATACAGTCGCTAGCATAGACGCTTCTGAAAAAGCACGTGAAAAGAATAAAAATAAAGGGTTTAAACAGCAACCAATTAGAAAAGAAACGTTACCAGATTGGGCTAAAAGTGATTACAAAGAGCCAAAAAAAGAAACAAGTAGTTGGACAGCAGATAAAGAAGCGGAATTCCAAAAACTAGCTAGAGGTGAGTAAATGAATAATTGGGCCAAGAGTATTATGTCTTATCCATTACCAGACAGATTCCCGAATAGTTACATTGAAGTGATCAAAGATGAAGTTAGAGATCATGTTGAAAATGGCGGGAAAGTTACAGACGAAAGAACGTCAAAATTATTTTTGAAACTATGCAGATTTGTAGATACTTTTCTCCACCAAGATATTGATTGGACGAAACAACCTAACGACTACTTAGAAGAAATTAGAGGTGTGAGCTATGACAATTATTCTTGAGGAACGCAAATTCATTTGGGAAGACGCGGAGCTGAGAGAGTTTCGTGAAATGTGGGAGCAAGGCGATAGCGTGAATAAGATGGCTAATCGGTTTAGATGTAAGGAGATTGATATTGCGATGGTGGTATTGGATCAAGCGGAGAAAAAGCTGATTAGGTCGAGACCTGCAGGATTGATCGGAGGAAGATTATGACCACAGTAAAAGTCAAACTAACCGAAGATTACGAAACAACGATCATGAAGCTTATCACAACACAATTGAATCTGGCTGACATAGTTGGACCAGAACAGAAGAAGGAAGTTTTGAAGGAATTAGGATATTTAGGGATAACGGTAGTTGATAAGGGGGAGAAGGAAAAGTGAACAGAAAGCGTAAAGAAAGACTTTCTCAACAAGTAAGAGACAAGATATTCATGAAACAGTTAGGCAAGGAATTAAGAGAACAAGATAACGATGGTCAAGCGTATCCTAGATATTGGTCAATTATGGATTATAAGTGGGTAGAGGATACAGTCAATCCTGAAAGAACAGTTGTATATGATGCTGACGCTGCAGCCGTCGGTGAAATTTCAGAATATGTAAAAACATTTTTAGAAGACTTAGACGAAGATGAATTATTAGAAAAAGCTGAATGGATTGAGTCTTTATATTTGAATTTAGAACTTAATGACTTTGAAGATGTTAAGAATATTTTACAAGATGAGTTTGGTGCAGGAGATTTGTATTTATATGAGGAATCCTTAAAAGATTTCATTGTTCCTAATTCCATGTTTTTAACTAAAGAAGAAGCTAAGCAACATTTAAAAAGCAACCATTATCATTATCACAAAGATGCTCATACCTATGCAATGACAGCTTGGAGAGCGCCAAAAGTAGAACGTCTATTAAGAATACTGGAGGAAAACAAATGAAAAAACTACTAAAAGCAACACTCATCACATTAATTGCAGTATTCGCATTACTTGGAGCAAGCGTGACAGCTCTTGCTGCCTCTGGATATGTAAATTGGAACGGCTCAACAGCTTATCAAAACATTTTAATCACGCTAGAGCAAATTACTACTCGTGGACAAGAGTTGAAAACTGAACGTGACAATAGCAATCGCAGCAATGAACAGTTGGTTAACCAGATTAAGGACAAGGACAATACAATCAACGCTAAAACGCAAGAAAACGAAGCCCTGAAGAAAGAGAATGACAAGTTAAAGGAAACATTTACCAACGAAGCAAACAAGCTTAAACAGGCTGAAATTGACATGTTAGACGTAGACCAGAAATCTAAAGATGTGCTGAATAAATTGAGATAGACGGATTGCTATTGAATTGGAGGAAGAATAGATGAAGAAGGATAAAAAGTGGTTGGAAAGTGTAATCATAAAAGAACTGATGACTAATAGCGGTAACCCTGACATGACCACTTACGAACAAGGAAGAGTATCAGTACTAAAATACTATTTAAACTTAATCGACCAACTAGAAGAACCAGAAAAAGTGGTTGTTTCCAAAATGGAAAAAGTTGTTATTCCGCAGTTTGTTGCTGATGTTCTGAAAGAGTATAAAGATAACAAATATAAAACGTTGTACGGATTGTTCTTTGATGTTGAACGAGAAATGATCACAGGTGAATTTGGAGATTGGTTTGTAACTGATGGTAACTATGAAGTGTTTTGCAGAGCATGGCTTGACGGTTACACGATTGAGAAAGAGACTATGCATTATGTGATTTTTTTAGAGAGTGAAGATAAAGAAAAAGGACAAGCATTGTACAAGGATTTCAATTTTAATGGCGATAAAGTAGTAAGTACACATATTGAACCTTTTAGTAAAAGAATCGCTTTAGAAGCTGGTAACTTTCATTTCACAGAACAAGAAATAAAAGCAATTGACGAACGGTATTGGGCATTCAGGGAAGAGGTAAACGAAAATGTATAACGAAAAACTCCACTTCTACCGTTGCACAGACCCGAAAAACGCACCACCTTACGCATTCTATGACTACAGTAATGGTTTAGTCGGATATCACCACAAACTAGCTGAGCCAGTCGCTAAATTTGCAGGAGCCTACTATCTAGGATTTATGACTGAGAAGGAAGTGTTGAACCGTCCGAAAGTTGGGAGACGACCAGTTAAGGCAGCTAAGAGACGTTAGGGGGATGAGAAGAAATGGATGATATAGAACTAGGATATGTATTTATGCGGTATCAAGAGGCTTTCAAGATTGCGATAGAATCTGGATTGAATGAAGATAGAGCGCATGATTTCGCAATTGCTTTTATACAACAATAAGGAGGACTAACCATGAAACTATCAACCGAACAAAAAGCTGATAATGTTGAAGATTACGATTTAAGTAAGGTTAAGAACCCCGAATTAGTAAGTTTTATGAATGACTTGCTGAAAGTGAATGAGCGGATAAAGATGGAGGAATCAGTGAAAGACATAGCATCGCATTATGGCGGAACTAATCCGAATGACTAGGAGTGGAGAAATGAAACTAACAGTAGATTTAAATAAAATAGAAAATAAAGTATTAAATATTGTTGAAATTGCTGACGAAGATATCAAAGAAGCATTGAAAGAGTCTTTAGAAGAAATGAATACAGAAGAAATGGTAACTGCGTTTGAGGACAATCTAGCTTTAGGTTTAGTTCAAGGGTTAATGAAAACTTACAGTAAGGATGTGAAATTTAAAAAATGATAAACAATATTGTACTTACAGGACGACTAACAAAAGATGCTGATTTAAGATATACACCAGCAGGCAAAGCAGTAGCAACATTCAATCTGGCAGTTAATAGACAGTTTACAAATGCAAAAGGAGAACATGACGCAGATTTTCCTAATATTGTTATATGGGGCAAGTCAGCAGAAACATTAGCTAACTTCACTCGCAAAGGAACGTTGATAGGCATTACAGGACGAATACAAACACGTTCATACGATAATCAGCAAGGTCAGCGAGTATATGTAACAGAAGTAGTTGCTGAAAGTTTTACCTTCTTAGAGAAGAAAGCAGATAGTGGACAATCGACTAACTCAACTCCAAGTCAATCAAATTATGAACATAGAGATCCATTTGATAAGAGCAACGGTCAATCAATTGATATTCAAGATGATGATTTACCATTCTAAGGAGCTGACAAGATGAAGAAGACGAACGATAAAATAGGTTATGCAATCGGTACAGTATTCGCAATGTGTGCAGCAGTGTTGGTATGTCTTTTAATACTAGGAGCAATTGCTATCGCAGTGATCAAAATATGGGCATTCTTCTTTCAATTACTCTAGAAATATTAGGCGGTGAATAAGTGGAATTTAGGCAAATAAACCCCGACGAAATAGCGACAATCATAGGTAAAAATGTTATAATGGTAGTAACGAACGGCACAATACATTACAAAGAATTACCGGATTTCGGCAAGACGAATATAACGCTTACGAACGCTGATGGAAAAGTTATGTACATCGAAGAAGAGACGAAGGTAAAGACTAAATTATAATTGAATAAGCTGACCAGAAATACTGGAGGCACAATAATTCCTAGAAATAGGGTTGTTGTGCCTCTTTTTGCGTTTAAAGGAGGACAGGACGTGAAGTACACCTATGACATAGCGAGTGAGTATCGTGAAGACTTGAAGAGATTGAATAAAGAGAAGTTTGCAAGAGATCGTGAGAGAGCCTTCTTAAAAGAGGTAGAGGACTTGAGTAATGATGGAATTGAGCGAATGAGTGAAGTTGAAGCAGAGATTAGCTTAATTAGTGGAATGATATCAAGTACAGAATATGCCTTATTCTGGATTGAAAGTGGACATGAGCGAATGGCAGGAGAAAAGCGTCCTATCACAAACCAAAGCAAGAAGAAGAGAACTCAGTTGTGGGGGAATATAGAACACAGCAATTACTTATCCTATGAAGCACCTAGAGAGCTGACTAGAGAAGAGTTGGAGTTAATAGATGACATGATGAGGGCGTTGTCTGAAAGAGAGCGAGAAGTCTATTTATCCGTTTATGGTAAATGCAACACTCAAGAGCAGACGGCAGAGTATTTAGGCATTCAGACAGGAACGGTAAAGAAATACTTAGATAGAGCAAGAGCAAAGATTGATAGAGAGTTGAAATACGGTAGTCAAGGTTCATTAGTAATTTGACCCCTAAAAACTACCAACTAGTAAAGGCGACTTTAATAAGGTAGGTGGTGACTAGATGTGAACTGGGAAGAGATACGAAAGGAATATGAAACAAGCTCTATAACGATGAAAGAATTAGCTGAGAAGCATGGAGCTAAGTTAGGCACGTTAAAGAGTAGAGCAAGTAGAGAGAAATGGTTAAGCAACCATGATAAAAAGGTTGCAACCAAAAAGGCAACCGAACGTAAAAAGGTTGCAACCAAAAAAGTTGAAAAGATTATCGAAAGTAATAGTGAGTTAAAAGGATGGGAAATTCAATTCTGTTATGAATATATAAAGAGTTGGAATGCTACTAAGTCCTATATGAAAGCAAGAGATGTAGCATACAGTACTGCAGCAGTAGAAGGAAGTAAGCTTCTAAGAAAGCCTAATATTATCAAGGCTATCAAAGACATTAAGAAAGAAACAGATACAGAACTGCTGATTAGTGTTGAAGATATCAAAAGAGAATACTTTAAGCAGTCGTTTGCTGACGTAACAGATTTCGTAGAGTATGGAGCGAATGAAATACAGGTTCATGATAAGCATGGCAATCCGTTAATGAACACTAATGGCGAGCTGGTCACTTACAAGGATTCATACGTTAACTTTAAGGATATGAGTGAAATAGATGGCAGGTTAATCAAAGAAGTACGAATGGGGAAAGATGGTCCAGTTATTCAGTTGTACGATAAGCAGAAAGCTATGCAAGAGTTGCTTAAGCTAATTAGCAATGACGGACCAAGCGGAACAGAGAAAGTAGTATTTTTAAGCAGTGAGGAACAAATGGAACAATGGATTGCTGAAAATGGTGAATCTAATGGCGGTTAAAGTTAACGATCCATTTAAGAAGTTGAACCCTAAGTTTTATTCGTTATGGATGACTAAGAAATCAAATATCCTTGCTAAAGGTGGACGTTCTAGCACAAAGTCATCTGTTGTTAGTCAAAAGCTTGTAGAAAAGAAGATGCGCTATCCAATGGGTAATGCGGTTATCTTGCGTAAGGTTGCAAACACATTGCGTAAATCTGTTTATTCTCAAATCCAATGGGCCTTGCTTGATGCAGGTGTTGCGGACCAATTCCTATTCCAAAAGAATCCGTTGCAAATCATTCATAAAGAATGGGGAACAGGTTTTCACTTTAGTGGTGCTGATGATCCAGAGAAATTGAAATCATTAAAAATACCAATTGGTTACGTTCAAGATTTATGGCTAGAAGAAGCTGACTCATTCGATAGTGTAGAAGAAGTCGATAAGATTCAAGATACATTCATCCGTGAAGATTTGCCCGATGGCAGAGAAGTACAGACGTGGTTAACGTGGAATCCTCCTAAGAACGCTTATCACTGGATTAATGAGTTTGTAAAAAATAATAGAAACAATGAGGATTTCCTTATCCATCATTCAACTTATATGGACGATGTGCGTAACTACAACTCGGCCCAAATCAAAAGGAAGATTGAGAACTACAAAAAGAACGATATCGATTATTGGCGATGGATGTACAAAGGTGAAGTTATCGGAATGGGTGACAACGTTTATAATGCCGATTTATTCCATCTAATAGACGAGTTGCCAGAAGATGAGCATTTATATGGATTGTACTTTGCAACCGATACGGGGCACATGGTATCGGCTACAGCAACTATTGCGGTAGGTATCACGAACAAACAAAATATTGTGATATTAGATACTGATTACTATTCGCCTAAAGGTAAAACACACAAGAAGCCTCCAAGTGAAATGACAAAAGACTTATATGATTTCTACGAAAAGGCACGAAATAAATACAGCATACCAATCTACCAGAAAACAATTGATTCTGCCGAGGGTGGTATTCGTAACCAATACTTCAACGATTACGGTGAACATATCCATGCAGTAGCTAAGGGCAAAAAGGTAGATATGATTGATTACGTCTATGATTTATTGGCACAAGGTCGCGTTTATGTAATGAACATACCAAGCAATAAGATATTCATGGATGAACACAAGAAATACCAATGGGACCAAAAAACGTTGCAACCAGGAAGAGAACCGGAAGTTATCAAAGAAGATGATCATACGTGTGACTGCTTCCAATATTTCGTTAAAGACAACTTGAGACAATTAGGACTTAAATTTTAGGAGGAATAGATATGCAATATAGAAAGAAACCTGTAGTAGTTGAAGCGATGCAGTGCAAGTTGGGTGAAAGCAAACAGAAAGCGATTGATTTTCTCGAAGGTAACGGAGAATTAAATGAAGGCGAAGTTTACATTAAAACATTAGAAGGCAAAATGCACGTTTCTTTAGGTGATTACATTATTAAAGGCGTGCAAGGCGAGTTCTATCCATGTAAACCAGACATCTTTGAACAAACATACGAATTAGCAGAATAGGCGGTGATTAAATGTTCGATAAGACAATCGCAAAAGTAAAGGGGTGGTTAACTAGAATGGGGATTATCAAACAACTAAAGACGATTACGGAACATAAGGACATTAACATAGATAATGAAGCTTATGATCGTATCGCAAAGAATAAAGCTATCTACAGCGGGTATTTATCGGAGTGGCACGACATCGAATTTAGAACGTCTGCAGGAGAAGCTAGAAAGCGCAACATGCTATCAATGGGAATGGGTAAAAAGATTGCTGAGGAAATGGCAACATTGATATTCAACGAGAAAGCAACGATCACAATTGACGATGATTCTGCTCAAGAGTTTATTGACGACACATTGAAGAGTAATGGATTCCATAAGAACTTCTCGCGCTACCTCGAATATGCTTATGCGACTGGTGGCATGGCCGTTAAAGTATTCGCTTATGACGGACAAGTCAAACTAGCTTATGCGGTTGCAGACGCCTTTTATCCACTGTCTAGCGATTCGGAGAACATTGACGAAGCTTTATTCATCAGCGAAGAAACAAAAGGTGATTACCACTATACGCTGCTTGAATGGAATGAATGGGAAGGTAATCAATACGTTGTCACAAACGAGTTGTACCAATCGACTGTCAAAGGTGAGTTAGGTACGAAAGTTGGGTTAGGTGTTCTTTATCCAGACTTAGAGGAAAAGACATACATTGGCAATTTAAGACGTTCGTTGTTCGTGTATTTCAAGCCCAACATTGCAAACAACAAAGATATGACCAGTCCGTTAGGCATTAGTTTATTCGAGAATTGCTACGATGATTTGTATTTATTGGATTATATGTACGACTTCTTCTTTCATGAGTTTAAGTTAGGTAAGCGACGTATTGCAGTAGATAGAAGCATGGTCAAGCCTTATCCAGATATGAACGGGAATATCGTACAGGTATTAGATCCCGAAGAAACAGTATTCGATGCGTTTACGTTACAAGAAGGCAAGGGCGTTACTGATATGTCTGTAGATATCCGTTCAACTGACATTATCAACTCGATTAACTCCGTATTAGACGTGTTAAGCATGAAGATAGGATTTAACCCGGGTTCGTTTAGATTTGACGGTACAGGTATTAAAACAGCAACAGAAGTAGTGTCTCAGAACTCCAAGACGTATCAAACAAAGAACAAGCACGAGGTTTTGATTGAAGAAGGATTAAAAGAGTTAATCACGTCCATTATTGACGTAGCAAAACTGTATAAATTATACAGCGGTACAAGTGAGTTTGAAATTGGCATTGATTTCGATGATTCAATTGCTCAAGACCGTCAAGAAAACTTTAATTACTATTCAGCAATGGCAGGCGCAGGATTTATGCCTAAACTGATTGCTATTCAAAAAACATCCGACGTTCCAGAAGAGACAGCCAAGGAATGGCTGGAAATGATTAAAGAAGAGCAATCAGGAACGGTTACGGCTGACGTCTCAGATTTATTCGGAGTAGCAGCAACAAACATAGGAGGTTAAGGAAATGAGTTATAGAGAATTAGCAGTAATCCAAATTAATCAAATGATATCTAGTTTAGATGAAAAAGGAGATATATCAGACGGTTCGCATACTTTTGACGAGTTGTATTTTCATAGAATGTCTTTGTTTTCTGTTATTTGCAACCAAAACAAAGAAAAAGCTTGGAAATCAAAAAAACATGCTGACGATTCAATGTTCGAGAATTATTTCATAGTTGGAATCACAACTAAAGAAGGAGATTATTCATATCACTACCATATGGATTATTGGGACAATTTTAACGTAAAAGAAATCGGAAACGCGCCAGAGTGGGACGGACATACGCCAGAAGACATAACGAGATTAATTTCTTTAGTAGGTGATTAAATGGCGGTTCAAGGTAATATATTCGTAGAAAGAATGTATCAGCAAATTGAATTGGAAATGCTCCAGAATATCGGAAAAGTAATCGGAAATGGCGAAGGCGTAGACAAAGAAGGTGTCACTCAATGGCGAGTGGCCAAGTTATCTCAATTAGGTGTATTGAGGAACGATCAGTTAAAGGTATTAGCTAAGTACAGCGACATGACGGTTCAAGAATTAATCAATTATATTAACGAGCTAGGTGTGACAGAAATCGAAGCTTTCGAAGGACGTAACAAAGCGTTAGTCGAAGCAGGTGTCGATTATGTTCCGCCTAGCAATAACGTTTATGATCGTTTACTAGCGTTAGAAGAGCAGTCTAAAGATGTTATGAACATGGTTAATACAAATATGCTGACATTCAGCGAACAGGCATACGTTGACATCCTAACCAAAGCGAGTACAGACGTTTTAACAGGTAACGCAACACTTTATCAGTCGTTGATTAAAGTTGCGGGAGAATGGGCAGAAAGTGGCATTCCAGCCATCGTTGATAAAGCAGGTAAGAAGTGGAGTACAGAAGCTTATATCAGCATGGTTTTGCGAGCTGCTCAAAAGAATGTAGTCAATGAAATGCAAGAAGGTCGCATGGACGATTACGAGATTGATTTAGTTGAGTTTAGCAGTCACGCAGGAAGTCGTCCTTCACATCTTGAGTTTCAAGGTAAGGTTTACTCCAGGAGTGGTAAGTCTAAGAAGTATCCAGCAAGAAGCACCACTACTTATGGAATTGGTGCTGATGGCATGATTACTGGAATTGCGTGCGGACACCAAGAATATGCTTATGTTGAGGGAATATCTACTAAGCGCTATGAACCTTATAACAAAAAGGAATCCGAAGAAGTTTACAAAGAATCGCAAAAGCAACGGTATTTAGAACGTGAAATCAGACGTGCTAAGAAAGAAAAGACGATGTTAGAAGCGATGAGAGCGAACGAAGAAGAATTGAAAGAGTTAGATAAGCGAATCAGACAGAAGCAAGCCAAAATGCGTGAGTTTATTGAACAAACAGGCAGAACACGACGTAGACAGAAAGAACAGATTGTTTGACCCTAACAAGCGACTAATAGGTGAAAGGAGAAATGCGTATGCTTCATTTACACCAAGCGAGTTATCCAAGTTGTAAGAAAGGAAGTGGTCCATTTCTCTAAGCTAGTTAGTGACTAGCCTTTGTAAAATACGAGAGGGTGAATAAATGTTTCCAAAAACAGTTAAAATTGGCGGACTTATTTATAAAGTTGAACAAACAAGAGATTTACAAGGCAAAGACGGCGATTGGGGTCATATCGCATACAAAGAAACAGCAATACGATTAGATGATAATTTAACTGATCAATTGGCTAACCAAACTCTTATACATGAAATTGCTCATGGAATACTAGTTGAAGCAGGCTACGACGAACACGAAGAAGATATGGCTAATAGAATCGGGAAAGTTCTTTATCAAGTTTTGGTGGATAACGAATTCAGTTTCTTAAGACCGGATGAAGAAGAATCTAAACAATGACGAACAAGCCCAACCATGCTCAAGGCTATAAAATGGCAAGAGACAGTCAAACAAGACTTAAAAAAGGAGAATGATTATGACTAAATTATTTAAAATGCCTATGAGATTACAATTCTTTGCTGAGGACTTAGGTGGAGGCGGTGCTGGTGCTGATAACTTGCAAGACCCACCAGACCAAAACAAAACATTCACGCAAGAAGAATTAGATCAAGTAGTTGCGGATAGAATTGCACGCGAATCTAAAAAAGCGACGAAAGCACAAAAGGATTTGCAAGCTAAATTAGACGAGGCAACTGCTAAGTTGGATAATGCAGGCAAAAGCAAAGAAGAACAAGAAAATGCTGATTTAGAAGCTCTTAAAGGCAACCTATCTGCAAAAGAAGAAGAACTGGCGAATACAAAAGCTGAACTTGAAGCTCTAAAACAAGGTGTACCAGCTGATAAGTTTGAAAAGGTAATTAAACTTGCTAAATTATCAGACGAAGAAGATATCGAAGCAGCTATTGCTGGGGTTTTAGAAGAATTTCCAATGTTCAAGGAGAGTAAAGAGGACGAAAAAGGTCCTTACTTTTCCAAAAAAGGGAATAAAAGTAAAGACGATAAAGAAACCAACGCTTTTGAGTTGGTGGCGAAAAAATACAAAAAATAAGGGGATAAAAAAATATGGCGATTAAATTATACACATCAGAATATATGAGTCTTTTCCAGAATATCTTTGCTAAACGAGCACGTTTCTTACGTTCATTCGGCGGATCTATTCAAGTAACTGATGGGGTTAAAGATACTGACAATTTTTTACATTTAAAAACAACTGATTCAGAAGTGGTTATCCAAACTTATAACACAGGAGCCGACGTTGCTTTTGGTACTGGTACTGGAAATACAAGTCGTTTTGGTCCTCGTAAAGAAATCAAAGCAGTTGATACTACAGTTCCTTATGATGGTGCATTATCAATCCATGAAGGTGTAGATAACGTAACAGTTAACGACATCCCAGACCAAGTTGTTGCTGAACGTTTAGAAGCGCAAGCTTTAGCGTGGACTGAGCATGTAAACAAATTTTTATTCACGTTGCTATCAACTTCTGCAAGCGAAACACTAGCAGGCGTTTTATCAGAAGATGGCGTTACAGCTTTATTTGCTGCAGCTCACAAAAAAATGGTCAATAACAACGTTTCTAGTGCTATTCCGTGGGTTGCTTACGTTAATCCAGATGTGTTCAACTTCCTAGTTGATAGCCGTTTAGCCACTACTGGTAAAAATTCATCAGCTAACATTGATTCTCAAACATTATACGCATTCAAAGGTTTCATTTTAGAAGAAACTCCAGATGCTTACTTTGCAACTGGTGAGCAAGCTGTTTTCGCAGCAGATAACGTTGGAGTTGTAGGAACTGGCTTCTCAATGGTTCGTACAATCGATTCAGAAGACTTTTACGGTGTTGCTATTCAAGGAGCCGCTAAATATGGTAAGTACATTCCGGATAACAACAAAAAAGCTATCTTAAAAGCTAAATTAACAGAAGCGGAAGTAATTCCAGCAGGATAGGAGGAACTAACAATGGCTAAACATGAATCAAAGATCAAATGGCGTGATCTACAAGACAAAGCAAAAACGTTCCCTTTAGGACGAGTTTATGAGGTGGGGGATTTATTCCCTGCTACAAAACGTAAAGTGCCTGACGAACGTATCGAAGAACTTAAACAAAAGGGTTTCATCGGAGATGTCGAAGAAGAAAAAGAAGAAGCTGCAGATGAACCGGAACAACCAAAAGAAGAAAAATAGAAAGGCGGTCGTTTTATGTATGTAGACGAGCCTTATTATAACGGAACATATGGCGGAATCGAGATTGAGGATTCCGCTTTTTTGAGCAAACTAATTAAGCGTGCTGAGCGCGATATTAACGTACTCACTCAGTATCGCATAACTGATTTCGATAAGTTGACCACGTTCCAACAAGAACGCGTTAAAGAGGCTGTATGTGCTCAAGTTGAGTTCTTGGCTGAGAATGGCGAGTTATCCTCTACTGTTTCAGATAGTGGCGGTTCGGTAAGTATTGGATCGTATTCAGAAAGTAGCGGTTCGAGTGGTAGCAATAGCAATAAGTTGTTAATTGCGGATAGCGTAGAAGGCTATTTATGGCCCACTGGCTTGCTATATGGAGGAGTTGGTGTATTTGGCTAATCCTATCAAAAGAAGATTGCTGATCCATTCGATTGAGTACAAACAGAAACAAGAAGATGACGGTTGGGGTAATGAATATGCTGAGCCGTTAACTATTGAAAAAGTTAGAGTTGAACCAAAAACGAAACTCTTTCGTTCTGGTACAGGTGAAAGCATAGAGAGCACGACAACTGTTTTTTGGGACGTTGTATTTAGTACGCCAGCAACATTCGTTAAAGGTTCTAAACTAAATTTTAACGGCAATGAAATGGAATTAAGGCAGGTTGACGAGTTTTACGATGGCGATAAACTTCACCATTTGGAATTGAGGTTGATTTAATGGGCGTGAGTGTTAAGTCAAACTTTGCTGGAGCATTTAAGAAGGTTAAACGCAAAACTGAACGTACTCAATTTATATTGGATCAGCAGATTGTAAAAGATTCTAACTTTTACGCACCGTTTGCTGATGGTCTATTGATTGGCAGCTCGTTGATTGCGTCAGAGTTCGGTAAAGGTAAGTTGATTTGGGATACACCATACAGTCGTAAATTGTACTGGAATCCGCAGTTTAACTTTAGTACCGATAAAAACCCTAATGCAGGTGCTATGTGGTTTGAGAGAGCAAAAGCAGAGCATATAGGAGAATGGTTACAAATAGCGCAGTCGGAGGTGAAAAAGTAGTGTTTGAATTTTATAAGGCTTTAAAAAATCATTTAGAATCGAACATGACTTTGTTCACGACGGTTGCTTTAAATGGTTTGACAACTAACACAAAGAGTATCTCGATTGGTTCTATGCCGTCAACGTTAGGAACGAAATTCTATGACGACGAAAGACAACGAGTAATCCAAATTCAAGTATTGGTTAAAAGTCCAAACCCAGAGGAAGCGATGAACACTGCAGAAGCAATCGATACTTTTTTAGATGGTAATTCATTTAGCGTTACCGGATATAAAGTCGAAAGTTGTGAAAGTTATGTTCCGCCTTCTTTATTAGAAAAAACAACAGCAAGTGAATGGAAGTATACAGCTGCTTACAGAGTAGAAATTATGAAGGAGAGTGAATAGGAATGGCAAGAAATAAAAATGCATTGCGAAAACATGAAATCGCACCATATGTTGAAGGTGAAGCACCTGCAGTTGGATTCTTAGAATTATCTAAATGGATCACTTCTATTACTGATGATACGGATGAAGAGATTGACGACACTGGTTACTACGATGGCGACGGTTCGCCAGGCAATGAAGTTATTTCATTATCAGAAGTATGGACTGTAGAAGGAACCTACGATGCAATTGATCCAGCTCAAAAAATGGTAGCGGATATGAAACGTAAATTAGGTGCTAGTCGTAAGATTTGGCATAGAATCACTTATGTTGACGGTACTATTGTTGAAGGTCCTGCAAACGTTACAGGTATTGTAGCAGGCGGCGGCGAAGCGACGGAATACGAAGCGTTTAATTGCGTATTAAATTACACTCGCATTCCAACAGTTACACCAGTTATTCCAGAAGTATAAGAAATAAAGGTTATCCAGAATGGGTAGCCTTTTTTTATTTGAAAAAATAGGAGGAATTTAATCATGGCAATCAAAATTCAGTTAAAAAATTCATTGGTAGATATCGACTTAGGCGGAAAAGTATTTGAAGCGGATGTATCGGATAGAAATGTAGATGCGTTTACTATTGCAGTTCAAGAAATGGAATTGTTAAAACCTAAAATCGAAGAATCTAAATCAGAACAAGAAATATTTGAAATCCTAGGAGAAGGGTTTAAGAAAGCGTTAGGTGTGCTTTTTGAAGAAAATCCGTACGAGTACATTTTATCTAAAGTTGGTCGTGTTACCGCTTTAACAGATGTCTTATTCGACATTAAAGAAGGCATTTATGAAGAAATTGGACGTTCAACTAAGCAACGTGTCGCTAAATTCACTACTAAACCTCAAGATCGAAAAAAGAAAAAGAAATAGAAGGTGGCTAGATGCTATCTCTAGGATATTGGAAAGAAAAAGAAGTTGAAATCAACGAAAAAAAATACTCGATTGATTTGTCATTTGATAACGTCATTCGAGTCTTTGATTTGATGAAAGATGAAGCGTTTGAAGAAGAAGAACGTATTTATTTAGCAATGAAAATGTTCTTAGACTGCGATGTTTTGGAAAAGGACGAAGAGTGCAATTTTGAAATGCTTATAGAAGGTTTTAATTATATCAAAGAAGAGTTTTTAGTTGCTGACAAAGAAGAAACGGGACCAGTTGACTTACAAGGTAATCCAATGCCGGTTGCTAAATCAAAAGAATTATATTCCTTAACTCACGACGCAGATTATATATATGCGTCTTTTTTGCAAGCCTATGGAATGGATCTAATAGACGTTCAAGGAGAACTTGAGTGGGATAAATTTAATGCTTTGTTAAATGGATTGCCGTCTAATACTAAATTCAAAGAAGTTATTGAAATTAGACAACGGCCTTTTGCTAAAGGTAAGGGATCGCAAGAAGAAAATAAAAACTTAAGGGAATTGAAGGAGGTTTACAAATTGCCAGGGCATAGCGTGGAAGAAGGTGGATAGATTTGTCAGATGGCAAGGTATTAATAGAAGTTGATTTAAATGACAAGGGTGTAAATAGCGCTCTCGATAACATAGAAAACAAAGCAATTAAATCTGGTAACAACATAGGTAATTCAGTTTCTAAGTTATCAGACCAGTCTTTAGACATGGCTAAAAACGCTGCTTTAGGCATTGTGGGTATTAGTGCTGCATTTGCTGGTTTAAGTATCAAAGCAGCTGGAGAGTTATCAGCAACAAACGCACAATTTGAAACAGTGTTCGGTGGTTTACAAACCGAAGCCCAGAAAAGCATAGATAAGATGGCGGACGAATTCGGCATGGTTAACAGTCGACTGAAACCGTCTATGTCTAAAATGACATCTATGTTTAAAGGGTTAGGTATGGATACAGCCGATGCAATGGGGTTAGCGACAGACGCGGTTACGTTAAGTGCCGACGCTGCCGCTTTTTATGATGTCGCTTATGAAGACGCTAACGCTTCTCTGAGTTCATTCCTTAAAGGTAACTATGAGGCAGGAGAAAGTATTGGAATATTCGCAAACGATACTCAATTGGCAACCTATGCCATAGAAAAAGGTGTTGTGAGTTCAACAGCTGAGTGGCAAAAACTGGACGAAGCAACAAAACAAGCAACTCGTTTAGAATATGCCAAGAATATGCAAGAAATGGCTGGTGCTACTGGTCAAGCTGCTAGAGAATCAGATGGACTAGAGAACGTTATGGGTAACGTTAAACAAGCCTTTACAGACTTAGCAGCCGCATTTGGTACTCCTTTGTTAGCTCCATTTATTGCAGCAGCTAAGTCAGCTGTAGGAGTAGTTAATGGTTTAGCTAAAGCTTTCTCAGAAAATCCCGCGTTAGTTTATGCAGTAGCGGGTGCAATCGTAACGCTAGCCAGTGCTTTTGGAGCAGTTTATTTAGCAGCGAATAAATTAAAGATACTCAATTCAATAAAAGCTGGTTTGGCTTTATTAAGCAGTCCTTTATTTTTAGTTATATTAGCAGTTGGAGCATTGGTTACGGCTTTTGTTTATTTCTACAAAACTAGCGAGAAATTCAGAAACATTATTCAGAAAATTATCAGTCCATTAAAATCTTTAGCTCCTTATATTGATAAAGCGAAAGATAAAATAAAAGAGTTGTTTGATAATTCTATATTTAAAAATGCTAGTTCAATCGGTGGAGTTATCACTAAATTAGTAGATGGTTTCGTGGCGTTTGTTGATCCGATAGCACGAGCAGCTAAATCAATGGACTTGGTAGAAATAGGATTCATGTTGCTAAAAACAGCCGCTTTAACATTATTAGGCCCAATCGGATTAGTTATCAAGATAGTTGAGTTGGTTGCCAAAGCATTAGGCGGCGGAGACGTACAAGCCGGAATTCAAAAAATACTAGACGGATTCAGCGGTTTAGCTAGTGGCGTGAAAGAAGCTGGCGGACAAGTCGGTTCGAGTGTAGGCGATATGTTAGCGGGTATTTTAACGGCTATTGGCGCAGCGTTACCTGGAATTATTGCGGGTGCGTTATCTATTATAGCCGGTTTTATTTCTGGTCTAGCTCAAGGGTTGCCACAAGTTGCTTTAGCAGCAACTCATTTAATTTTAGCATTTACAGCAAGCATGTTGTTATTGATCCCAACTATTGCAGCCTCAGCAACTTTATTGATTGTTGCGTTGCTTGGAAGTTTGGCATTAGGCTTACCACGAATTGTTTTAGCTGGTATTAACCTAATAATTTCGTTGATTGTTGGTTTAACATCTGGCATACCTCGATTCGTACTAGCAGTTACTAATTTAATCGTTGTGTTTTTAATGAGTATAGCCGCTAACTTACCAAGAATTTTATTAGCCGGAACAAATTTATTAATCGCTTTCCTTCAAGGTTTGATTGATAATTTGCCAAAAATCGTCGAGACAGTCGGTACTTTGATCACGACATTTTTAGATGCGATTACTGACAAGCTACCGTCAATTATAACGAGTGGAACTAATTTGTTAGTTGCTTGGTTGCAAGGAATTGCAAATAATTTACCAGATGTTATCACGGCAGCCGTAGATGTGATCGCGGCTTTCTTAACTGGAATTGCTAACAATTTACCTAGAATTATTACTGCAGCAGTGAGCGTGATCGTTGCTTTCCTAAATGGGATTGCGAATAACCTACCTCGTATTATTGCTTCTGCAGTAAATTTGATTGTGGCTTTTTTACGTGGGATTGCTAGTCAAATAGGCAGAATCGTAAGCGCGGCAATGGATTTAGTCGATGCAATGGTTCGAGGAATATTACAGGCACAAGGTCGTTTAACGAGTGCAATCATCACTTTAATGAACGGTATGGCTAGAAATATTGAACAAAGCGCTCCTAAAATGCGTTCAGCAGCAGGCAGATTGCTAAGAGCGATTATCGAAGCGTTTCCTGGAGGCGGATTAGTAACAGCTGGTTACGACTTAATGGCTGGGTTAGCTAGAGGGATAGGTAATGCAGTAGGTGGCGTTATTTCTAAAGCTAAAGAAGTCGCTGGAAATATTGTTGGTGCTGTTAAGGGAGCATTTAAAATACACTCTCCTTCTCGTGTTATGCGAGATGAAGTAGGTAAGTATATTCCAGAAGGTATTGGAGTGGGTATGGAAGACAACACTAGCACAGTTATTAAGGCAGCTAGAGATATGGCTAGTAGTGTTGTTAATTCAATTCCTAGTGCCGAAATGGCAATGGGAATCAATGCCAAAATGAGCACAAGTATATCAAGTGTTTCTGGTAGTGCTGGAAGTTCTAACGCTTCTTCGGATACAAGTTACAGCGAAATGGTTAAATTGTTGAAACAACTCGTTAATAAAGACGGAAACGTCTACTTTAACGATGCGTTAATTGGAACGATTGGACCTGGTGTAGATACATTTTTAGGGACAGAAACAACAAACAGCGGAAGGTGGGGATAGATAATGGGGTTTAAAACAAAACAAAAAAGTCCAGAAGAATTTGGATTAAGACTAATTTCTCGTTATCTTCCACCACCAGAAGATGTGGATCTGCCAGAAGAGATTCCTGGTATGCATGGTTCGGTTGATTTTTCGATGATGTTCGGTGAAAGGATTGCTAAAAACAGGCCATTGACTTATGAGTATCAATTATTCGAACCAGAACCAATCAAGCGTAATTTTGTTAAACGTCAAGTTGAAAACTGGTTATTAAGAGGTACTCACGAACCGTTATGGGACGATTCAGAGCCGTTGTATTATTACATGGCTAAAGTTATCAATGTGGATACAAGTGTTGATATCGCAACAGGTATGATGAAATACACGATTGAGTTTGACGCTTACCCTTATAAGATTAAAGAAACGCCAGAAGATGATCCTTATTGGGATACGAAAGATATTACGGATTACGTTCAAGATACCGCATTTACGATTAGTGGAAGCAAGGTAGTTGATTTAGTTAATGTCGGAATTATCGGAAGTGTTCCAACGATTACATCAAGTTCAGCAATGACAATCAGCAAAGGAAATAAAACCTTTCAAATATCAGCAGGAACAACTAATTCAGAACGTTTCAGACTTGAAATTGGGAACAATCCAATGACGATTACAGGTAACGGAACGATTTCATTTAGTTGGCATAAGGAGGTCAAGTAATGTATTGGTTGACCTTGCACGACGGACCAAATGATAAAGAAGGAACAGTTATCCATAACCCTTTTCCAAAAGGTGCTAAAACATCAGTAGCAAACGGTAAACTTAAAACGAAAGGCATTTCTACTATGACGTTCACTGTTAACCCGTTCAGTCCTATGTGGGGTAGAATTAAGCCTTATCAAACGTTGATTAAGGTAATAGACGACCAAACAGACGAATTAGCGTTTAACGGTCGCATATTCAATTTAAAACAGTCTATGTCAAGTGGTTCGATGTTCTCAGAAACGTATGAATGCGAAGATGTATTGGCTTATCTATATGACACTACCCAAACTTACGGACGTTTCCAAAACATATCCGTTTTTGATTTGTTTAAGACAATAATAGACCGCCACAACGCGCAGGCTGAACCGCATAAACGTTTTAAAGTAGGTAATGTAACGGTAACAGATCCCAACGATTCGCTTTACCGCTATTTAGGTTATGAGAAAACGTATGACACGATTAAAGATAAGTTGCTTGATAGATTAGGCGGCTATCTAGTTGTGCGTTATGAAGAAAGCGGTATGTATCTAGATTATTTGGCAGAAGTTGGGCAAGTTGCAGAACCAACGATTCAAATGCGCAAAAACATGAAAAGTTTAGAAAAGAATATAGATCCAAGCGGATTGGTAACAGTGTTGATTCCGAAAGGTGCAACGATTGACACAGATGATGAAGATACCAGCGCAAGCAAACCAAGAGTTGGGATTCAGTCAGTGAATAACGGCATTGAGTATATTCGTGATGAAGAGTTGATTGCTGAATTTGGTGAGGTAAAGAGTTCTGAACCTTATTACGATGATGTAAATGAACCTTCTATTTTGCTTACTAAAGCAAGAGATTTCATGGACAGTCAAAAGGCGATTAAAACAACATACAACGTTTCTTCGTTGGATTATTCGTTAATAAATGGCGGAATAGGTCAATTAAAGAAAGGAAATTGGCATTATATAGATAATCCAATTCTAGCAATTGACGAACCTATTCAAATTGCAGAAATAGGTATTGATTTCATTGATCCTCGCAACCCTGATTTAACACTAGGAGAAAAGCAACCAACGTTAACGCAGTACCAAAAAGAATCGAATAAACGTGCAGTAAATATTGATAACTTGCAAAAGATAGTGGATAACCAAGCAAATTCTATTTTTAGATTAACGGAGTCAAACATAGAAATTGTTGATAGATACAACGAAATCCAAACGTCATATAATAATTTAAACACGAATTTAGAAATAGACGATGAAACAGGTACGAGTTTAGCTTTGCAAAATTTAAAAAAAGCAATTGACGATTTAGGCGGTAATATAGAAGACTTACCGATTTATGTTCCAGTAACTCCAGTACCAGGAAGTCCTCCTGGAACCATGACACCAGAAGACAAAGCAAAGTTAGATCAACTAAAGAATTACACCGAGGCTACTCATTCACAGAGTGGTCTTTTTAGCGCATCTGACAAGACTAAACTCGATTTGGTCACTGTTACTAGTCCGGTCAATTTGAACGACATAGTAGCAAGATTAGTAGCATTAGAACAACCAGAATAAGGAGTGAATTGAGTTGAATCAATTTAAAAAATATGAAAAAGTTACCGCGCAGTTTGCACATTAAATTAGGAAAGGGCTGAATATATTTGGCAATTGAAAATATTTTAAATTCAATTTTAAATGAACCGTATATGGCGAAAATGAGACAACACATTATAGACGGTATAGAACAAGTTTACAAAGACGCTACGTTTGATGGTGACGTTAGTATGGAAGTCATTAGATCCAGAGGTAGAAGTGATAGTTTAGATGGAAGATTAGATGAGATGGACAATGATCAACAAGAATCAATCGCGAAGTTAATGCATACTGATGAAAGAATCAGCGAAATAATTGCGAACGCTGGCGATGGTACTTTGCCGTCGGAAGTGGTAGATATGAGAACTTTAGGCGGTAAGGTGTTTGATATAGCTGGTGACGCTTTAAGAGAATCAGCCAAAGGGACATTTATACCAGAAAAAAGTTTGAAAGTTGATTTATTAGAATACACACCCGTTAAAGGCGTAGCTTCTAAAAATATGTTTAATAAAGAATTGGTAGTAAGAGGATTTTATATCAACAACAGCGGTGTTGTTTTAGCTCCCGTTGATGGTTCTTCTACTGCTATTAGTCATTATATAGCCGTTTTACCAAACACAACTTATACACTAACAAACGTCTTTTCTCAACGGGGGTATCTTTTTGATAAGAATAAAAACCCTATTCAACCTATAACAGCAAATACGTTTACAACCTTAGAAAATGGCGGTTTTATAAGAATAAATGTTCATGAATATCAATTAGACTTCGCGCAATTAGAAAAAGGAGCTGTTGCAACACCCGTTACTCCTTTTGGCGGATCGTTACCAGCAAACAGCGTTGATGAAACCCAAATTTTGGATACGAGTATACCAGAAACTAAATTGAATTTTAAACCTTTAGTCTATTTACCTAGTAAAAACATGTTTAATAAAAACAATATTGTAAAAGGGGTTTACGCTAATCCGACAACAGGACTACTTGTACCACCAACAGATGATTCAATTGTATCTGTCAGCGGGTTCATTCCAGTGAAGCCTAGCACAAATTATGTTATAAAAGACGTTTTCTTTTTACGAGGTGCATTTTATGATAGGTCTCAAAAAACCGTTTCTGGAATTTTAACTAACAGTTTTACGACTCCAGCTAATGCGCATTTTGTTAGGATAAATGTACATGATTACCAATTAGATTTTGCACAAATGGAATTAGGAAGTATTGCTACACCTTATACGCCTTATGCATTAAAATTACCTGAAGAAATAAACCAGATTGTTAATGACATAAACGAAGTTGTTAATGAAAAAAACTATAATGAATCTAAAAATCGTTTACTACTACCACCTAAAATGTTTTTTATTGAAGATGAAATATTACCTCTTTATAAAAGTAATATATTTGCATCTGTAAAAAAAGATTTAACTAGTACATTAAAAACAGCTTTAATTGATTCAACAAAGCCGCGTTTTAGTTATTTCTATGAAGATATTCTTTTAAATGGCAAGGAATTACCAACATCTTTTCAAATTGGAGTAAAACAATATAATGATCAAACCAAAAATTATTTCAAAGAGATTGCTAAAGAGAGTGTTTCTAAGACCTCTAAAACAGGTTTAACTCCTAAAATAATCAATATTGGTGATAGTCTAACAAACAGAAATGTTGCGCAACAATTAAGAGATAAATTGATTTCATACGGAGTTACACCGACATTTTATGGAACAATGGTTAATGCTAACATGAGTGGAGAAGGACGTGAAGGTTGGGAATTTGAAAATTTCATTGGTATGGATAACACTTATAATACTTCACCTATTGTTAGACAATTAGAAAAAGGAGAAAGCACGTTAACTTTAAACCCTTTTCTTAAACTAGCGACAGAAGCAGATAAGTCAACTAATCCCAAATGGTGTTTTAGAAATACAGGGTCAAACCAAGAAGTCAGTTACAATGATTCTATCGATAAAACAGGTAACTTTTACATTTTCGATTTTGCTTACTACGTGTCTACACAAGAAATAGCTATGCCAGACCTTGTTACAATTGCATTAAGTACCAATGACATTTCTCAAGACGGTATAGACGCACTAGCGCAGTCTCGTTTAGCGCTTGAAATTATGATTAAACAAATAAAAAAAGTTGCTCCTAACTGCAAAATCGGGGTGATTCCATCTCCATCATGGGGTAGTACTGATACAGGCAATCAACAGTGGGAAACTTATGTTGCAACATGGATAGAAAATTGTATGACTGATGTCTTAAACTATCAACAATCATTATCAGGCATAGATATTGTACCTATATGGTGTCATTTAAATAGAGATTTTAATTTCCCTTATTCTGAGGCAAAGGATCTTTCAACAATCAATCAATCTAAAATCGCAACAAGAACAGAGTACATTCATTGGGGTGAATCGGGTAAAAAAGAATATACAAACGCTTTGGCGGCATATGTCATGAATGTTATTTAGTCGAACCAAACTGTGCGTTAACTGAAAATTATAAATACTAAGATCTACTCAATCGAGTAGGTCTTTTTATATTGAGAAAAGGAAGGTGAAGAATGAAAAAGATTGGTAAGTTTGTCGGAGAACGACGAAGTTCTTTTATATTCACTATTGGTTCTATCATGTTTGGGTGCTACCACTTTTTGAAGCCTGGAACGATAAGTAATTCAGGTGCTTACGAGGCTCTTAATTTTATTTTAGGAGTGGTAAGTGGAAGGTATTTCGGATTGCTTTTTATTATCGTGAGTTCCGTCAAATTATATGGAATCATCACAGATAACACGAAATTAAGATTGAGTTTATATTTCACGTTACTATTTTTATGGTTGCTTTTAGCGGTTGCTTTCTTCATCTCATTCTTGCAAGGAAACGACAACGCTGCTTGGATCTATACTCTCATTATAGCTGGGTTAAGCACGAACATTATCAGTGCTAAACCAGTTATATATGGGAGGGAAATAGATGACTGATAAAGCACTTCAAATCATATCTCTTTTCTTTACTTTTTTAGGTGGTGTGACATCCAGTGTTTGGGGACCCGTTCTTGTGGCTAAAGCCCAAGGGAAAAACAAAAAGGAAGAAGTTAAACTTGAAGGAGATAAAAAAGCAGAAGAAGCGCGGATAGCGAATGATAGCAAAGTAGAAGCTGAATATATTGCTGGGATGAGAGACGTCGTTAAAGAATATAGAGAGTCGGTAATGGGTTATAAAAAAGAAGTCTCTGAGCTAAGAAAAGAACTTGGAGAAATGAAAGATGAGTTAAAAAAAGAAAAAGAAATTCATGCACAAGTTATTCTGGGTTACGAATTAGCATTAGAAAAAAAAGATGATGAAATAGAAGAATTACAAGCGATGATCATTACAAAAGATGGCATTATCGCTACGTTGAAAGGGGAAATTTAGATGGAACAAGCAATAATCGTATCGACATTACTAGCACCAGTCATCACAGGGCTGATTCAAATTATCAAACAATCAAATAAAGTGAATAACCAATACCTACCAATAGTTGCTATCGTGGTGGGTATTTTATTTGGAGGGATTTACGCATGGTTGTTCAATGAAGTGTTGCCAGATTACTTGTTAGGCGGTTTAATCGCTGGTTTAGGTGCTGTAGGTATCTATCAAACAACTCAAGTACCGAAAGGGGATAACGAACAATGACAATCAAAACAGCATGTGAAGCTAATGGTATTAAAATTAATGACAGGCGTAAAATCTCAATGGGCGGCGGTTCAAAAAGAGCTAAATCACGAGTAACACATATCGCTCGTCATCACTCAGGTGTAAACGTAGATCAATCGATGGATATTTTAGAAAGTTTCTGGAAGAATAGTCATGGTTGGACTACTGGCGGTTACCATGTGGTTATCCACATGAATGGGGATGTGGATTGGAATTATGATTACGATACGGTTTCAAACGGCGTAGGTAACCATAATTCTTATATCTTTAACATCTCAGTGTTAGGAAATGGAAAATTTACTGCAGCACAAGAAAAATCATGGAACATTATATGTAAAGAAGCACAGCGTGAACTAGGTATTCCAACTAAAAACGTATGGGGGCATAAAGAGTTCTCTGGCCACGCAAGTAATAGTTGTCCCGGAATCAATATGAATGCGGTCCGTTCAGCGTTAAATAGTGGCAAAGTAGTTCCAGGTAGCAACACTACACCGGATATTAATTTGAAACCAATAGGTAAAACCATTAAAGTTGGTACACAAGCCAAGCAATGGCAAACAGGTTCCGATATCCCTAAATTTGTTATTGGCCAAACTTATGATGTGTTGCAAGAAAAAGCAGTTGATCAATCTAAAAGCAATAAAGCTTATCTGATTGGTAAGGGGGATATAGTGACAGGGTGGTTGTTAGAGCAAGACGTGGATGGATTTAAAGCAACAACAGCGACACCGACAGCTAACGGCAAATTGGAAGAAGATGGTATTCCAGGTTACGATACGTATTCAGCGCTACAAAAGTATTTCGGCACACCAGTAGATGGAATATTATCTATCCCATCCCCAATGGTTAGCAAGCTGCAAGAACTAGTAGGTGCTCCGATTGATGGAGTTATTGGGACAGTAACCATTGAAACTATGCAAGCATTCTTTGGCACTCCTATTGATGGTATTCTTTCAAGTCCTTCAAGTGCAGTGATTAAAGAGATTCAAAAACGTTTGAATGATGGGAATTTAGGAACAAAGAAAGTAGCAGTAACAGCTAATAAAAAACATGTCTACCTTCCCAAATCAGCTAAAACATGGAGAGTTTACAAAACTTCAGGACCATATACTACTGGTAAAGAAGTTGGGTTCCTTGCACCCGCACAGTATGGTGGGCTAAATTATGAAATTATCAAAACGTTAGCTACTGACGTGTATCAAATTAAAACGAGTGCATTCGGTAACGTAGCAATCTATGCTGCCAAATCCACAGGAGCGACAATTAAATAAATTCTAAAGTGGTCGAAATCGACCAGTTTAGAAAAAGACCTCTAGCCGATTATGGTTGGAGGTCTTTTTTTATATAGTGTTACTATCAAATATATGATATCATTAATTAAGAAGTTAAATACAACAAAGCGGGCGGATAATTATATGCAGGAAATTTCTATTTTTGTTGACGACTCAGGCGTCCTTCATTCTAATGAAGATTATTTTATTTACGCAGGATACATATTTTTAGACAAAGAAAGTAAAGAAGATGCTAAAAGAAAATATAGAGATGTATTAAGTAAGATAGATAAACAACTGCTAACGGGCGAAGAATATAAAGCAAGCGGGCTTTCTACAAAACATAAACGTTCCTTGTATAATGTTTTGAAAGAATATCATAGCTTTGGCGTATGCATTAGAAACAACGATGTATATGACAACATCATGTCTGTGAAAGAAAGTCGAACTAGATATAAAGATTATGCTTTAAAAAGAGGGATAAAAACAAAAATCGAGTATCTAATAAGCGAAAATTATATAGATCCAGATGTTCCTGTTAAGTTTAATGTATTTATTGACCAACAAGGAACTGCATCCAACGGACTATATAGTTTTTCTGAAAGTGTGAAGGAAGAGTTTGTAAACGGGATAATCAATTTTAATTATAATAAAATGCATAGGCCGATTTTTTTCAGCAGCTTCGAAATAACGACTCATTATTGTGACTCTTCACAAAATTATCTTATCCAAGCTGCAGACATTTTAGCTAATAGACTAAGAGCTTCTTATGTCTTGAAGAACGTTAACCTTAGAAAAGTTCCTAAACATAATTGTTTACATTTACCTTAGTCTGTAGTATTATTGGTTTACAGGTAGAAATACACTGTTTACAGATGATACGCGATTATTACAATTAAGCGTATGTTAAGTACGCCGCCCCATCTGGCCCCATTGAAGGGGTTATTTTTTTGTCTTTTTTTACCATTGTTTAATTTAACTTCATATAAATCAAAAAGCCCTGTCCTTAATCGGATTGGGCTTTTTTATTTAAAACATAACTTTTTTATGAGGCAGTTTCCTGCCTTTATAATCATATATCTGCCCGAAATAACTAGGTCTTGAATCAATCTTGTATTTTTGCACGACTAACTGCATCCGATCATTGATAGTTCCTTCTATAGTAATGACTGCATCCTCTTCGACGTCATACATAAATTTATAAGCTTTCATTCCAGCAACTATGCAATTGAACTTGCGATCATCTACTTCTAACGTAAATCGGCAGAGTGGAGTCCCATTTTCAGTATTAATAACTTTAACTTCCGAAATAACTTTACCCGTCAAAATAGCAAAATTCATGATGTTTCCTCCTTCAACAAGTCCTCAAGGTCATCTTCAATAAGTATCAAACTACTTTCTCCCAATCCCCAGATATCATCTATATCCAATAAAATCCCCTCCACATAAACCAATGCCTTTATTAGCAAACTCACCATGCTTCATATAATAATCAAAATCAGCAGGTTCAAAAACTTCATGTTCTTCAATCAAAATATAAAATAAGTAGTGAGGAATAAATAAATGCTTTGCTAGAATATGGTTTTTATCATTAAGAGAGTACCACCACAATTCGAATGCGCGATCATTAGCTATGTATTTTGGCTCTAGCATAGTGTGGTTGATGTTCTTTTTCTTAAATAGAGCAGCAACATCCACATCGTTTTTATTTTCTTTTTTAGCTATTAGCTTCATAAGGATCACCTCGCTTAGATTATACCGAACTAGTGTTCGTTTTGTAAAGCGAACAGACAATAAAAATACCCTCACGGATGAAGTCGCAAGGGTAGCCATTAAAGACACTTATAATATATGCAGAACGAGTTAAATAATTTTATTGTGGTATAATTTGTTTATCATCCTACTCGCTAAGGGTTAGATCGTTGGAAATATATTTTTATGATATTTCCAACATTTTTCCTTCAACGCACAAAAGTTAATATCGTTTTAAAAAGATCAGTATAGATTAATATAGAAAATAAGAATACATGAAATAAAACTATTATATAGAAGATTAAAGTCAATAAAGGTTAATAAAGATTAATATAGAATTTTGGCATCATAATATGCGTTCATGGAAGCTGCTGGATTGGTAAATGACCATATTGAGGGATGTAAGTTTAAATAAATTTGTGTTTCAATTGAAATATAGTTGTAATATAAAAGATACGAGTTTATCACATACTCTATGCTATACTAAAGACCGCTAAGAGATCTAGGAAAGAACTAGATTTTTGAAACAAATTGTAACATGGAGGGGTAAAACACGTGAATAAAA
>NZ_JBEMBC010000018.1:0-38053 GCF_040274425.1 Carnobacterium sp. | reverse complement strand
TACCATTTCTTTCTGTAAAGATGTAACGTTTCATTTTAGGGTTCCAACGACGTGTTTGGTGACCAAAATGAACTCCTGCTTCAAGCAATTGTTTCATTGAAATTACTGCCATAATATATTTCCTCCATTGGTTTTTATTTTCCTCCTTCAAATTCAACTGTAAGGAGACTTGAATACTCAAGCACCGTCCTTTACATCCTTTGAAGTGTGAAATAATTTTCAGTGCTTTTAGCACCGTTAATAATTGTATAGGATATAGATGTAAAAATCAAGCCTAACTATCGTTTTTTATTTCTTATTATATCCCGATACTCAAAATTTCACGAATGTCATCTTCACTTAACTGACTTCCTTCTTTTTGTATCGTTCCGTCTTCTGTAATAATTTGATCAAACAAAGCCTTCTTCTCTTGTTGCAACTGGTCGATTTTCTCCTCAATAGTTCCTTCAGCAATTAGACGTAACACTTGGACAACTTTTTTCTGTCCGATTCTATGTGCACGGCCTGCTGCCTGTTCTTCAACTGCTGGGTTCCACCATAGATCATAAAGAATAACCATATCGGCACCGGTAAGATTCAATCCTGTTCCACCTGCTTTAAGGGAAATAAGGAATACATCTTTTTCTCCAGCATTAAATTTATTAACCATTTCAATTCGTTCTTTTGGTTTTGTTTGACCACTTAAATAAAACGTTTCAACTTCTTGCTCATCTAATTCTTTTTCAATAATTGCCAGCATAGAAGTAAATTGAGAAAAGATTAAAATACGTCTTCCATTCTCTCTTGCAGTTTGAACCGTTTCTTTAAGTTGCTCCAATTTTCCGGAACTGCCTTCGTAATCATCAATGAATAATTTAGGATCACAACAAATTTGTCTTAGACGTGTTAATCCTGCCAAGATCTCGATGCGATTCTTTTTAAACTCTGCTCCATTCATGCTATTTACACTTTCTTGGATTCGTTGTAAATACGCAAGGTAGACAGTTTTTTGTTCTTTTGTCATTTGACTGTATAAGTTGGTTTCAATTTTATCTGGTAACTCTTTCAGCACATCTTTCTTGATTCGTCTTAATACAAAAGGACGGATCATTTTAGCAATCTGCTCATTTGGAAGGGTTTTGAACTTTTTGATTGAAGGGAAAAATCCTGGCATAATCAATTGGAAAATTGCCCATAATTCTTCAATTTTATTTTCAATAGGTGTTCCACTTAATGCAAAACGTTTTTTTATGGTTAGGTCTCTTAACGCTTGAGACGTTTTCGTGTTATGATTTTTCACCATTTGCGATTCATCTAAAATTAGTGTGCTAAATGGCACTTTCTTATAATGAACAACATCTTGCCTAAAACTAGGATAGGATGTAATCAAAACTTGATTTGGCTTAACATTTTCAATCAACTGCATTCTTTCTTCAGCTGTACCAGAAATCACGATACTTTCAACTGAAGGAGCAAATTTTTCAATTTCAAAATGCCAATTATAGATCAATGATGCTGGAGCAACGATAAGGAAAGGATCATTTTTCCCCTTTTCCTCAATTTCAGATAAAATATAAGTGATGACTTGAATGGTTTTCCCAAGTCCCATATCATCCGCTAAGATACCGCCAAATCCATATTGAGACAACATTTTTAACCACTGAAATCCTGTTTTTTGATAAGGTCTTAATTCAGCATTTAAAGACTTAGGAACGTCAACTTCGAATTCTTCTGGGAAGTTTAAATCGCGTATCAAGTTTTTGAATTTCTTTGATACGGTTCCTTTGGTTTTTTCATCCAGAGAAAATTTTTCATTCAGTTCTAAACCACGATAGCTTGGCAGTTGGACCCCACCATTTTGAAATTTCTTTGTGACACGCAATTCGTTCAATACATCGCTGACTTGCTTGAAGCTTTCTGATTCTAATGAAAGGATAGTTCCATTATCAAATTTATGAAAAGCTTTTTTCTCTACTAAACTTTTCAGTACGTCATCTACTTCTTCAGGTGTAATTCCTTTAATGTCAAAACGGACATCAAGAAATGACCCTTCATTTTGCAAGTCGATAATCGTCTCAGGATCAATTTGATTCAAAAACATACTGTCCAATAAATCGTCTACATAAACAGTAGCATCTAATTCCAGTGTTGGAATTTCTTTCGTGAATAAGGTATAAAAATCATCATCACGAACCATACGTTTTGTATAATTCGTATCCGTACGGTGGTAATCAAATCCAACGAGCTGATTAATGACTTTCATTTCTTTTTCACTGTCTCGAATAATTTGTACGCCTTCTTCTGGCAGCTGATTTTTAGAAGGGTCAGTAGACAAAACCATGTGTTTATAATTAAATTCTACTGTGGCATGTACCGCCTCATTCCGATATTCAAAATAAACAGATGTTGCTAAAGGCTCTTGAACAAAAGAATCTTTCAATTGATCATCAATTGAAACATTTCCTATTTTCACAAGTAATGGCATGACATAGGCAGTGAAATCAGGCATATCCGCAGGTTCTATTGTAATATTGTCGCCATCGTACCGTTGTAAAAACTGTTGTAGCGGACGATACGCACGCATCTGTTCTAATGTTGGCTGGAATACAATATTGTCAGCAACAAACCAATCGTATTCTTTTAGATGACTGTCTGCTAGACTTGTAATGGATAACAGTACCGTATTATTTTTTTGTGAAATATCAAAAGAAAACGGCATTTTATCTTCTACAAACATAACCGTTTTATGCGTGCTATTTGTTGCAACAAACTGTAAATTCCCACTGTCTTGTAAGTCTAAAAGCGTTTCTTCCGCTAAAGCAGTCATCAATATCAAATAACGACTGTTTGACAATAGTGATTTTGCATCTTTATTTTCTCCAGAAACCAATTGAATAGATTTCTGTTGCTTGTATAGATTTGTTAAAATTTCATTGTCTTCTTTTCTAATCAAGATATCTTTAAAATTAATTTCTTGACCAGCTTTTAATTCCACCGTTTCCTTTTTAATAAAGCTCTCTAAAAATAATGGCAAATCTTTTATAATATACATTTTATCTGTTCCAGCTTTAAGACTTAAGGCTAGTACATCAAATGAGGTCCTTATAAGTGCAGTAGTCATTGGTTTTACTTCAACTTTATATTCTAATTTCAATGATTGTTTTTGTTTAGCAGAAGCAGTCATTTTTCTATTTTCATTTAAAAATATACGTGTAAAAGACTCTGTTAACTCTTGACCTGGGTTAGGTGAGTCAATAGCGACTTTTTTTGCATTCTCAGCTGTCATTACTCGGCTGATTTTTCTGTCTCTCAATTCCAGTTCAACAGCAACTGTATGTTTGCAATAGCCATGATTTTTCCAATAAAGACATTCACAAAAATCATCTTCCTTTGTTGAACCATCTAATTCAACATGAAATATGTCGCTTCCCATGACTTCGGCAGACCATATTTTTTTATCTAATATCGAGTTGACTGAAAGGACGCGTTTTTCTGCAACATATTGTCTTCCTTGCTCAATCACGCGTTCTGGTATACTCCATTTCATTCAACATTCCCCTACTTTCTTGCTTTTCATAAAATAATTATTTTTCAAGCACGTTTTTTTCTATCTCTCTATTGTACGTCATTATGGGTAAAAAAGAAAATTTTTTCTTTTAAATTTGTAGGGTTCTGCCGTTTTCGTTCTGTAGATATTTTATATTTTCTAACCTACAATGGATAAATTAAAAATAACTTGCTAAAATACGTGTTATGAATCATACTATTAGTATAAAAATGTACTAGAAAATTGAATTAATGAGAGGTTGAATCATTTTGTTTTATAGAATTTTACGCGGCACGTTACGCATTTTGTTAGCGATTTTAAATGGCAATGCCCATTATGAAAATCGGGACAAACTTCCAACAGATACATCGTATATATTAGTGGCACCTCATAGAACCTGGATTGATCCAGTCTATTTAGCTTTAGCTGCTAGCCCTAAACCATTTACATTTATGGCAAAAAAAGAATTGTTCAAAAATCCTATCCTTAGTTGGATCATTAGACACGCAAATGCTTTTCCAGTCGATCGGGCTAACCCTGGTCCAAGTGCTATTAAAACGCCTGTAAAAATACTTAAAAATGGCGATTTAAGTTTAATGATTTTCCCAACAGGAACAAGACATTCAAATGAAATAAAGGGTGGCGCTGCTACAATTGCTAAATTAAGCGGTGTGCCAATTATTCCAGCAGTTTATCAAGGTCCAATGACTTTAAGTGGACTGTTAAAAAGAAAAAAAGTAACCGTTCGTTTTGGAGATCCAATCACTATAGATCGTACATTAAAGCTTTCAAAAGAAAATTTAAAAGCGATCGATGTACAAATTCAACAAGCTTTTGACCAATTAGATAAGGAAATCGATCCTTCATTTAAATACGACTATACGAAATAACAAAAAAGAGCTGGGACAAATTGTCCCAGCTCTTTTTTGTATAGATAGTATATCGTGTTCACCTGACGCTATTTTCCTTATTTTTGATGTAAAACTAAACATTTCCGGGCAAACTGTCTTCATTCTGAAGACCATTATTTTGCAAGCGATACATGTCATAATAAATGCCATTTTGTTGAATCAACTCATCATGGGTGCCACGCTCGACAATTCTTCCATGATCCAAGACAAGAATTAAATCGGCATCACGAATGGTAGATAGACGATGAGCAATAGCCAAAGTTGTACGACCTTTCCGCATTTTTTTGAGCCCTTCTTGAATGAGAGCTTCGGTTTCGGTATCAATATTTGCTGTTGCTTCATCCAAAATCAGAATCTTAGGATCGGTAACAATGGTACTTGCAAAAGAAATCAATTGCTTTTGTCCCGTTGAATAACTGGCCCCTCGCTCGATGACTTTAGAATCGTATTGATTTGGCAGTTGCTCAATAAAGGTATCTGCTTGAACAAATCGAGCAGCTTCTTCTATTTGAAAATCTGTTATGGATGGATTTTTCAAGCGAATGTTGTCTTTGATCGTCCCGTAAAACAAAAAGGAATCTTGTAAAACTAACCCCATTTTTTTCCTTAATTCTTTTATCGGATAATTCTTAATAGGAATATCATCAATCAAGATCTCGCCTTCAAAGAATTCATAAAAGCGCATCATGACATTAATGATAGAACTTTTACCACTCCCTGTGTGGCCTACCAAGGCAACCGTTTGTCCAGGTAAAGCTACAAAAGAAATATCATTTAATACATTGTGTTTTCCGTCATAAGAAAAACTCACATGTTTAAACTCAATTTTAGCAGCTTGAATTTCAGCGTCTGCTGTTTTGTGTTGTTGCGGTGTATATTCATCATTATCTAGTACATTCAACACTCGACTACTTGAAACAATACCATCTTGAAAGATACTCAAGCTGTCCATCATGCTTGTCATAGGATTAAAGAAATTGCGCGCATAGGATGTGAATGCATAAATAACCCCTACACTTATAGGTCCGTTTAACGAATCATATCCAAAAAAACCTAAAATAAGAATTAGTGAAAGGGTATATAGGAAATCAATGACTGGACTTAATAAAATTGAATTTGTCTTTACCATTGCATAACGCAGTTTGTAATACTCCATGTTCGTTTCATCAAACTCTTTTTGCAATCTTTTTTCTTGACGAAATTGTTGGATGATACTCATTCCATTAACTGATTCAGCTAATTTTGAATTTAACAAACTTAGTTTTTCTCTCATATTTCGGTACAATCTTGAACTAAACTTTTGATAATACCAAATGACTACTCCTAATACTGGAATCAACGCAACGATCCATAGAGAGATCTGGACATTCAACAGCATCATAGCGATAAGAGATGTTATAACACCAAGCATCCCTTGTATAATAGTCAGAAATACCGACCAAAACTCTTTAATGGTTTCTGTATCATTCGTCACTCTCGTAACAATTGAACCCGCAGGAGTTTGATCAAAAAAACGCATACCTAAGGTGTGCAGCTTTTTAAAGATTGCATTACGAATATTTTCTACTGTTTGTTCAGAAGCCATATTGTATAAATAAAGATTAAGGTACCAAAAAACAATTTTTACTAGAGTCATGCCAAAATAAATCAAAGCAAACATTCCGATAATTTGATTTGTTGCCATCCCTTTTGATAAATAATTATCAATAAACACTTGAAGGATTCTTGGCAAAATAATATTTGTGACAGCTAACAAAACACCAAATAAGATACCAGCTATGAATTGAAGTTTGAAAGGCGAGGCAAACTTAATGATCCGTCTTAAAATAGTCACTTGTTCTTTGGTGGTAAATGATTTTGACCAAGTTGATTCTTGTTCCATTAGTCTGCACCTCCTTCAATTTTCTGTTCAAGCTGCTGACTATCAAACATCTCTTTGTACCATCCATTTTGTTCAAGTAAATCAGCATGTGTTCCTCGTTCCACAACTTCACCATTGTCGATAACGATAATCTCATCTGCATGCATAACACTGCTGATTCGATGAGCAGCTATAATCGTTGTTTGTTCTGAACGTTCTTTTTTCAAAGCAGATAATATTCTCTCTTCAGTTTTAGCATCCACTGCGGATAAAGCATCATCTAAAATTAACAGCTCTGGTTTAATAATCAGCGCACGAGCAATTGAGATCCGTTGCTTTTGACCTCCTGATAATGAAACTCCCCGTTCTCCGACTACCGTATCATACCCATTAGGCATTTCTAAGATATCAGTATGAATGGCTGTTAACTCTGCGGCTTTTTCAACCTCTTCTTGTGATAGTTCTGGATTAGCAAAGCGAATATTTTCTTTGATACTCGTTGAAAATAAAAATTGATCTTGTGGCACATAACCGATTTGCTGTAGCAAGGCATCTAACGTGTAATCTCTAATGTCTTCATTCCCATATGAAATGCGTCCACGATAACGATCATATTCTCTTAAAAGCAATTTGAAAATACTGGTTTTCCCAGCTCCTGTTTTCCCTACTACACCGAGTGTTTGTCCACGTTTCAATTCAAAATGAACCTCTTTTAGCGCCGGAACATCGGATTTAGGGTAAGTAAATTTATCAATGGAATAATGAATATCTCCTCTTATTTTTTTCGTTAATGCTGAGGGTTTTTCAATAATTTTCGAACGCTCTAAAAGCAATTTCTCTACACGATTATAACTTGCACTTCCACGTTCCAAGATATTAAATAATCGGCCAATAGCAAACATCGGCCATACCAGCATAGCTATATAGTTAATAAAAGAAATTAATTCACCAATAGTGATAGTACCTGAATTTATATATCTCCCGCCCATTACAATGGTCAGTACATAAGAAATCCCCATGATAAAAGTGATCGTAGGGTCAAATAACGAATCAATTTTATACACTTTTCTATTTTCAGCAACTACTTGTTCCGTTTTTTGTCTGAATTCTTCAACGTCTTCGTCTTCTTGACCGAATGTTTTTAAGACTTTCATACCTGATATACTCTCTTGCGCTTTATCATTCATATTGGAAAAGGCTGCTTGCGCTCCTCTAAATCGCTCATGGAGTTTTGAACCTAAAACACGTGAAGCTATAGCAAGCAACGGAAGTGGTATTAATGCAATCAACGTTAATCTCCAGTCAACTACTAGAGCCATTGCAATAATCGTTGTACCCCCTGTAATAATTGAATCAGCTAAGGTCAATATCCCACCACCTGCAACATTTCGAACTGCCGTTAAATCATTTGTTGCATGTGCCATTAAATCGCCCGTACGATATTTTTGAAAAAAACTATTGTCCATTTCGGTAAAGTGGTTAAACAATCGTGTTCTAAGTATCCGTTCCAATTTGGCAGATGTTCCCCAAATATTTACACGCCAAATGTAACGAAATAAATAACTAGCAATCGCCGCGCCTATCAAAATACTTAACCATTGGATCAATTTTTTAAGTGTTAGCGTTCCTTGGCCAACTTCATCTACAATAATTCCCACTATTCTAGGTGGAACTAATTGAATAATTGCTACAAGAAACAAAAATATCACACCCGTAATATACGCTTTTTTTTCTTGTTTAAAAAACCAACCTAATTTTTTATAAATTCCCATTTTCTTCCCTCACCCCTTTACTAATGATCCTGTTAATCAAAAAACGCGAACAGATAAATATCTGCTCGCACGTTAGTATTATAAGGCAATATGTGCCCTTATTTTTTTTTAGTCGTTTTTGTTGTTTGTGTCTTCATTGACGACATCATTTGTTTAATTTTCTTTTCTGATGGTTTTTGTCCCATTTGCATCATTAACATACGCAACATATTTTCGTCAACTGGCGGATTTTTTTTGAAATAATCCATCATGTATTTTCTAGCAAGAAAGAAACCAGCGACTGCTCCACCAACTAAGGCTAAAATAATTAAAAAGATAGCAAGACCTAAATTCATTTTTGATTCACTCCTTTCGAACCTCTCAAGTCTTAATTGTACTAAATATTAGTGGAAAAATAAACTAAAATTCTACTTCTTACGCTAAAAAGTCGCAATTCATCCCAATTACTTACAAAAGAAAGCCGTGTAAGTTAAACTTTCAACTTACACGGTCATTTTTTTTATAAGTTATTGTATGTTTTCACAACATTTTCAACTGTAAAGCCATAGTTTTCAATAACTGTCGCTCCTGGAGCACTTGCACCGTATTTATCTATACCTACTGAAGCACCATCTAGGCCTACATAACGTTCCCAACCAAATGTTGCCCCCATTTCAATAGATACACGTTTGCGTACTTCTTTTGGTAAAACACTTTCTTTATATGCTGCATCTTGTTTGTCGAATAAATCAAAACTTGGAACAGAAACAACGGAAACATCTTTCCCGCTTTCTTTCAAAGCATTTTGAGCTTCAATAGCTAACGCTACTTCAGAACCTGATGCCAAAAGAATTCCTTCTGGTTTTTCGCCAGCTTGAGGAGAAATAACATATGCTCCTTTAGCAACATTCGTACGTGCGCCTTCTTTTGTTCCTGGCAATACGGGTAAGTTTTGGCGAGATAACACCAACATTGTTGGGTGATCAACTGAAGTAATGGCTAATTCCCAAGCAGCTACAACTTCATTTCCATCTGCTGGACGAAGAATAGATAGGTTAGGCATACTGCGTAAGCTAGATAAATGTTCTACTGGCTCATGAGTTGGGCCGTCTTCTCCCACAGCAACTGAATCATGTGTGAACACGTAAGTTACCGGTAACTTAGATATAGCCGCTAAACGAACAGCAGCACGCAAGTAATCCGTAAAGACAAAGAATGTCCCACCATAAGTTCTAGTTCCACCATGCAAAACGATTCCATTCATTGCAGCAGTCATCGCAAATTCACGAACACCATACCAAATATTTCTTCCATCATATTGACCAGCTTGGAAATCTTTTACATCCGCTATCATTGTATTATTAGATGATGACAAATCAGCAGAACCGCCCCATAAATAAGGAACTTTTTTTGCAATAGCATTTAGTACTTGGCTACTTGTAACACGAGAAGCCAATGCATTGTCTCCAACTTCATAGGTTGGTAATTCAGCATCCCAGTTTTGTGGCAATTCATTTTTTAAAGATAACTCGAATTGTTCTGCTAATTCTGGATATTCCGTACGGTAAGTTTCAAATGATGCCTTCCATTCTTCTTCCACTTTAGCTCCTTGGTCAACCATTGTTTCTTTAAAGCGTTCTGCTACTTCAGCAGGAACAAAGAAGTCTTCGCCTTCCCAGCCATATGCTTTTTTAGCTGCTTCAATTCCTTCTGCTCCAAGTGGTGCACCATGGACTTTATGTGTTCCAGCATTCGGAGCACCAAATCCAATAATTGTTTTCACTTCGATTAGAGTAGGTTTTTTTGTCTCAGCTTTTGCAGCTTCAATTGCTGCATTAATTTCTTCTAAATCATTTCCGTCTTTTACAAGAATATGTTGCCATCCATAAGCTTCAAAACGTTGTCCAACATTTTCAGTAAAGGCTTTAGATGTCGGTCCATCTAAAGAGATATCGTTTGAATCATAAAGAACAACTAATTTCCCAAGTTCCAAATGAGCTGCTAAACTAGCTGCTTCAGCTGAGATACCTTCCATCAAGTCGCCGTCTCCACATAAAGAATAAGTAAAGTGATCTACAATAGCATGGCCTTCTTTGTTGTAAACTGCAGCTAAATGAGCTTCTGTCATCGCCATTCCAACAGCATTTGCAATTCCTTGTCCTAATGGACCAGTTGTTGCTTCTACTCCGTCAGTATGGTTCACTTCTGGATGTCCAGGTGTTTTACTGTCCCATTGACGGAACTGTTTTAAATCATCAATTTTAACGTCATATCCAGCTAAATGCAGCAAGCTGTATAATAACATCGATCCGTGTCCAGCTGATAATACAAAACGGTCACGGTCGAACCATTTCGAGTTTTTTGGATTTACTTTTAATTGTTTAGTCCACAATGTGTAAGCCATTGGAGCAGCCCCCATAGGTAATCCTGGGTGTCCAGAGTTGGCTTTTTGTATACCATCCATACTTAGTGTTCTTATTGTATTTACTGCTAATTGGTCTGTGTTATCAAACAAAAAAATCATCCTTTCGATTTTAACTCTCTTATAGTACTCTATTAGTTTACTATTATTTCCACTCAAGTGCAACGCTTTCATGGTCAGAATGTTATTAAATGGGAGAACTTCATGGTTATCCCATTATTGAACAAACATTCTTTTATCTTCCGTGAAGACCTTTATCTTTTTGTATATCCTTCAATTTATCGGGTGTAACATCATTGCCTTCTTCATCTACTATCTTTACACCTTCAATAGTATTTCTCATTCCGCCACGAAAAGCTGTTATATAAGCATCTCTTAATTCCTTTTGTTCAACTTGTTCTTGGATAGTCAATCCTTTGTTTTTTGATTTTTTTGCTAACTCATTTATTCGTTCTATTTGATCTTTTGGTAACATCGAATCACTCCACTTTTTTATTTATTAGTCAACTATAACAAATTTCTTTGAAAAAAACACCTTTTAATCCTCTAAATCTACGAACGTTTGTTTGATTTGTTCTATCATATATGGTAATCTTAAAATGATAAAATAAATAGAAATGAGGTGTTTATATATATTATGAGTAAAAATCCCGAATCAAGACAAGTTGAAGTTCTACAATATATATACAGTCAAGTTAAATTGAAAGGTTACCCTCCAACTGTAAGAGAAATCGGAACGGCTGTTTCTTTATCTTCTACCTCAACCGTTCATGGTCACCTTTCTCGTTTAGAAAAAAATGGTTACATCCAAAGAGATCCTAGCAAACCAAGAGCAATAGAACTAACACAACTAGGATTATCAAAATTAGGCATTGCACTTGATAAAATACCTTTACTGGGAACTGTAACAGCAGGTGAACCGATCTTAGCTGTAGAAGAAGCAACAGATTATTTCCCATTGCCTCCAAACTTGCAATTTGAAAATGATTCTCTTTTTATGTTAACCATACGTGGGGAAAGCATGATCAATGCTGGTATTTTTGATGGTGATGAAGTGATCATTCGTAAGCAAAGCACTGCAAATAATGGCGATATTGTCATTGCTATGACCGTAGAAGACGAAGCAACGTGCAAAAGATTTTATAAAGAAGAAGATCATTATCGCTTAGAACCAGAAAATGACACCATGAGTCCTATTCTACTTAATGAAGTAACCATTTTAGGCAAAGTAATCGGATTATATCGTAGTCATATTCAATAAAAAAACGAAGGAACGGGTTTTATCCCGGTTCTTCGTTTTTTTTTATTGTTTCACTACAAATCTCTTTAAACTAATAAATTCTTAACAGGAGCAAAAGTTTTTCGGTGAATAGGACATACTCCGTGTTTTTCTAAACCTTCTAAATGGACTTTTGTTCCATAACCCGCATTTTTAGAAAAACCGTATCCCGGATACACTGTATCATATTCGGCCATCATTCTGTCTCTTGTTACTTTAGCAACTATACTAGCAGCAGCTATAGACAAACTCTTTGAATCTCCCTTAATGAAACTTTCTTGGGGAATAGTGACCGGTAGATGCATTGCATCGATCAACAATTGTTCTGGCGGTTGAGGCAATTGTTCAACAGCTTCAATCATAGCCAATTTAGTTGCTTCATAAATATTGACTTTATCAATGACTTGATGGTCTTTTATACCAATCCCAATAGCTAATGCAGATTCTTGAATTTGGTCAAATAACACTTCTCTTTTTGCACTTGATAATTGTTTAGAGTCATTAATTTCCAAGACATTAAAGTCTTGCGGCAAGATGACCGCAGCTGCAACCACAGGGCCAGCTAACGGACCTCTTCCTACCTCATCGATTCCAGCAATAAATTGTGTTCCTTTTTCCCAAAAAAATTGCTCTATTTGTAGCATTTCTTGTTGTTTTTCGAGAATTAATTGTTGCTTTCTCAATTGGTTTTCCCAAGATCTATACGCATTTAATACACCTTTACGAGAATCGCTCTTGATTAAAACCAGTCGTTCATCATCCGGATGAGTAATGGTCGCTAATAGTTCCTTTATTGCCGTAATGGTCAGCGGTTTTTCCATTTTAGCTATCATGCCTTTTGGGTAAAGAAATCGGTGCTATATCTAACGTATACTTCCCAATTTTACCGCTTCTAATTTCAAAAACAATCAATTCGGCTGCACGAGTATAATCATCTCTATACCCTTTTCGTTCACTGATCAACATAAGCAGATCTGGCGATTCAAGATTTAATTCTTCTTCTGTTAATCTGTATCGTTTAGCAAGCATTTCCGGATTTCTAATTTTCATTTCTTCCAATCCATACATAGCAATTTCATCTAGTTGTAAAATAGTGTCTTTTATTGCTCCAGTTAAAGCCAATTTCTTCCCAATTTCAGGATCTTCAAACTTCGGCCAAAGAATCCCTGGTGTATCCAGTAATTCCAATTCTTTGCCTAACTTCAGCCATTGTTGTGCTTTTGTCACACCAGGTTTATTTCCTGTTTGAGCAATATTTTTCTTTACAAAACGATTGATCAATGTTGATTTCCCCACGTTAGGAATTCCAATACTCATTGCTCGAATTGCACGAGGTTTTATACCTTTAGCGGCTCTTCTATCAAATTTAGGTTGTAAAAGCTCTTTTGCTTTTTCCATTAATTGCTTCATGCCTTTTCCTTCTTGAGCAACAATTGGGACAGCCGCAATTCCTTGATCGTTAAAATAAGCTACCCATTTTTTTGTTTCTAATGGATCCGCTAAATCACTTTTATTTAAAATGATGATTCTTGGTTTTTCTCCAATGATTTCATCTAATATTGGATTGCGGCTTGATAGTGGCAGTCTTGCATCTACTAGTTCAAAAACAATATCGACTAGCTTAATTTTTTCTGTTACTTGGCGTCTTGCTTTTGCCATATGCCCTGGAAACCATTGAATGGTCATTTAATTTTCACCTTTCTATTTACACAAAAAAAGAACCACATTATTGTATTCTTTTTTTTATTTCATTTGTTAATCCTCGTCAATCGAACCAAACTTTTCAAGTGGCCATATGCGAAGATTTGTTGTTCCACTGACAGTAGACGCGTCTATAAACCCAACTTCACTAAATCGGCTATCTTTTGAATTTTGACGATTATCACCTAAGACAAAATAAGTGCCTTCAGGAACCGTTTCTTCGCCTGTTTTAGCAGCTAATAAGAAGTCTTCGGTAAAAGTATCCCCTGCTGTCATATTTTCGATGGACTTTTTCAAATACTCTTCTTCAATGGGTTCCCCATTGATATACAAAACATCATCTTGATACCGAATCGTATCTCCTGGTAGACCGATAACACGTTTGATATACTGTTTATCCGGCTCACTTGGAGCTGGGAATACAATCACATCAAAACGGTCTATCTTGTCGATTTTATTTAAAATCAAACGATCTCGATCTTCTAACGTAGGTGCCATCGATTCACCGTCTACACTTACCGGAGCAAATAGAAAATGTCGAATCAGCAGAAAAATTATCAGCGCTACAACACCATATAGTACAGTACTTAAAAATTCATTTCCGCGGCCTTTATTTTCTTTGCGTTTTTGACTTGGGGAAAGATGACGCGTATTTCTCGGTTCGAAAGTACTTTTATTCTGATGTTGATTATCAGAAAAATTAATTTTACTCAATTGCATCTCCCTACCTTCTTATACTATTTATGGAATAAACTTTATACGATTAAATGGATAGTAAGTAAAAGACGTTTCGCCAATAATCGAATCTAGTGGAACACTCCCAAAATAGCGACTGTCGTTACTTGATCTGCGATTATCCCCTAATACAAAATACTCATTTTCTGGAACTATTTTAGTTCCAGTTAATTCTTCTAAAGTGAAATCAGATGTCCATACCCCTCCAGCATGATTAACTAAATCATTATCGAGAAATTTTTCCTCAATTTTTTGATCATTGATATACAACTGATCGCTTTCGTAGCGAATTTCCTCTCCCGGTAACCCAATGACTCTTTTTACAAGTGTTCGATTTGACGAATCATGAAATACAACTAAATCAAATCTTTCTATATTATTATAGATGGTTCTAACTATGATTTGATCGTCCTGTTGAAAAGTTGGTATCATAGAAGAACCTTCAATAGTCATAGGAATAAAGATAAAATTTCGCAGTAAAACAGTGATTGATCCAGCTAATAATAACGCCTTAAACCATTCCCATGAAAATTCCTTCCAAGACTTTTGTCTCATTACATTCGCTCCAAATCAATCTATTTATTCTATCATACAAGAAAATCTAAAAAATAACTATTTATTTAGGGCAATGATTTAACCAAAAGAGAGATAGCAAATTCCTATCTCTCTTTTGGCATCAAGTTGTTAACGATTGTGATTTCCTAGCCATTCGCTTTTTATTCAGCAGGTTGACTAGATTGCAATTCTTTGATAGCAGCCTCATATTGAGTATCATTTTCATCTATTAGAGTCCTCAATGATTCAATGAGTTGAGTAGCCGTTTCACCTGTTACAATACCGTCAACAGGTAATTTTTTATCTGTTTGAAATTGTTTGACCGCTTCTTGAGTTGCTTCATCAAAGTATCCATCTACTGATTCTACAGGATAGTTTAGCGCCTCTAATACTTTTTCTAAGTTCTCAACTTCTGCGGATACATCTTTTAATTGATATGTTTTTGAACTATCAATAATCAATAAATTAGCATAATCAGGTAAAGCTACTTCAATAGTTGGTTTAATTCCTTCGTCATTGATCCACTTGCCACTTGGTGTTAACCATTTCGCAACGGTCATCTTCAATTCACTACTGTCATCAAATGTAGCTACGTTTTGAACGGTTCCTTTTCCAAATGTCTGAGTACCGATCAATTTGACATTGCCGGATTCATTAACTGCACCCGCTAAAATTTCGGAGGCACTGGCACTTCCCTCATCCACTAATAAGACAGAAAGTTCCGTTACTTTAAAGTCACCCATTGTCACATCATCAGAAACGATAGGAATCGGTTCTTGATCTTTTTCTTGCGTTTGTAAAATAGTATCGCCATTTTCTAAAAATAAATTAGAAATACTCAATCCGGCATTTAATAACCCACCAGGATTTTGACGAACATCAAAGACAAAAGATTCAGCACCTTGTTCTCTTAAATCTTCAATTGCAGCCACTAAGTCATCATAAGTTGGTGAAGAAAAACTTGTGATAGCAATATACCCAATCGTTGGATCTTCTTCATCTAACTGGTAAACGACTGTCTCAACAGGTATAGTATCCCGCACAACCGTCACTTCAAAAGTAGCATCGCCACGTTTTATGGTTAGCACCACTTCTGAGCCTTTTTCACCTCGAATATACGACACCGCTTCATTTAAGTTTAAGCCTGTTAATTCTTGATCACCTGCTTTTAAAATAATATCATTCGGCAGTAATCCTACTTTTTCGGCTGGAGAACCTGCGATAGGAGACACGATCATGACATTATCTCCTTGTTTCATTACTTCAGCACCAATTCCTTCAAAAGAAGCAGAGATACTTTCATTTAAAGAAGTAGATTCTTCTACATCAAGATATTGAGTATAAGGGTCTTCAACAGCTTCCGTCATGCCGGTGATGGCTCCTTCAATCAAAGCTTCTCCTTCAACCCCTTGATAGTAATCCGACATTAAGGCATCATATACCTCTTGGATTTTTTCAAATTCATCTGCATTCATTTCTACGCTTGCTTCTGATGAACTCAACTGATTTTTAGTAGGTGATTCATCATCATTTGCATTTGTAACAGCCATTGTTCCACCAATTGAAAGTGCAGCAACTACTATGAGAGAAGCTCCATATGCCCAAGGCTTAATGCCTTTTTTATTCTTTTCTTTGTTTGGTTCATTCTCCATGTGTAAGCTTCCTCTCTGGTTTCGATTAATTATTGGATGCGGTCAATTGATTTTACTGCTGAAGTTGTTTTTAACTATTACTCATTTATTTAAATTTTAAAGCTGTTTCTAAAGCTACGATCATCATATCATTAAACGTTGTTTCACGCTCATCTGAAGAAGTTTCTTCCCCGGTGATCAAGTGATCACTTATGGTTAAAATAGCTAAAGCGCGACGATTGTGTTTAGCTGCTAGAGTATAAAGACCAGCTGCTTCCATTTCAGTTGCCAATACACCATAATCTGCAAGTTTCTTTTTGTCTAGTTCTTCATTATAAAAACGGTCAGCAGATAAGATATTTCCTACTTTAACATCCATTCCTTGTGCGACAGCAATTTCATAAGCTGTTCTTAGTAAATCAAAATCAGCGATAGGAGCAAATTGAACTTGATCATTAAATGTATTTTTAACAACAGCAGAATCTGTTGTTGCACCTTGAGCTAAAATCACATCACGTACTTTAACGTCTTTTTGCATTCCACCAGCAGTTCCTACACGTATTAAGTTTTTCACGTTATATCCTGTAATTAATTCTTCAGCATAGATCATCATAGAAGGAATTCCCATACCGGTTCCTTGAACAGATACTCGGTGACCTTTATACGTTCCTGTGTAGCCGAACATGTTTCTAACGCGATTGTATTGTTCTACATCTGTTAAAAAGGTTTCTGCGATATATTTTGCTCTTAATGGATCTCCTGGTAACAATACCGTTTCTGCGATTTGGCCTTCTTTAGCTTCAATGTGTACACTCATGATTATTTCCTCCTAGTTGTATGGTAGTTTGTTTTTAGTTATCTTTGTCTAAATAAATTTCCCAAGCTGTGTCAAAAGTTGTCATTTCTTCTAAGTATGTGCCATTTAATTCTAGATAATGACTAACTTCATGATAATCTTCTGATTGTTTTGGAAAACCGTCATCTAAATAAACAGCATTTGCGAATAAGGTGACAGCATCCTTTTTATGTGGATCTCTTTCAGTCATTAAATAATGATAAAACGGACGTTGCATTGAACTAATTCCTTTCTTTACTTTGCTGATAGTGCAAACGCTCTTCTTTTTCTTGAGCATACTTTTCTGGATTTTTTTGATAAAACTCTTGATGTTGTTCTTCAGCTGGATAAAAAGGTTGAACCTCTTCAATTACTGTTACAATAGTATTTTTATACTTTCCGCTTTCGCTTAACCGTTGTCTAGATTTCTCCGCAATGTCTCTTTGGTTCTCATTTAGAACAAAAATGACGGGACGGTAGTTGTCTCCCCTATCTTGAAATTGACCCATTGCATCTGTGGGATCCGTTTGATTCCAATAGATGTCCACCAATTCCTCATATGAAATAACTGAAGGATCAAAGGTTATTTCAACAGCTTCAGTGTGCCCAGTTGTTTGGGTCAGCACTTCTTCGTAAGTAGGATCGACGGTATGTCCTCCAGTGTAGCCTGATACAACTCTTTCAATTCCAGGTTGCTCGTCGAAAGGCGAAACCATACACCAAAAGCATCCTCCTGCAAAAATAGCCGTCTCTTTCACTTACATCATCCTTTTCCAATTCATTTCACTTTAATCAGCTGGAACGTAAACGTTCACTCGAATATCATTTTCAGCTAAATTAATTTTATCCACTGAAAAATGAATACCGCTATCTAAAGTGAATTCATTTAAATTAAAAACAATCGTTTCTTGTTCACTATCAATCGCTACCCACTCTGGAATATTCAATTGATTTTCAATTTGATTCATCGCAAAGGTAATAGGGACGTTAAATCTCCCAATTGAAAGACCAGTTGCTTTAAATTGTAAATTACCATTTTCCATAACAAATGGTTCTAAAAATAACTGAAATTGGATATCATGACCAAACAATTGAAAAGTACCCACTAATTGTGCTTGCTCTTCCAATCTAAACTGGTAATTAACGGGACCTTTTACAATTTTTTCATCTTTAAGATACGAAGCTACCAATTGATTAACATCATCTTTTTTCGTTGATACTTGAAACATAACTTCATCTTTAGTGTCTCTGGTCTCAAGATTTGGTTCTCCTATAATAATAGGAGTCATTTGAGTAAAGGCCCATATGATAATACCTAATACCACTGAAAGCAATCCTAGAAAAGCCCATTTCCAACCATTTACTTTATTCTTTTGCTGATCTCTCTTTTTCTCCATAACACACCTTTTACTTTCAAAAAAATTCTTTTTAATTATTTACGATAGCCTGAAACAATTCCTCACCCATCAATCTATAACCGGCTCTATTAGGATGAAACAAATCTTCTTCATATAAATACGGATTGACAACTTCTATTGCATCAATGTTTTGCTCATCCAATAGCTGATTCTCTTTTCCTACTGACTCCGAGGAATGATTAAATAAGCTGGCTATAGAAAGAAAAGTAGCATTATCTGTTTCATTTACGATTGCTTGCGTTTTTTCATTCCATTTATCTACTATTGTTTGCATTTCAGTAATTTCAGGAAAATAAACATAATAGGGATTATAGATACCAAAGACATAAATTTCAATCTTAGGATTTAATTCTTTAATTTCCATTAGAAGACTCTTCAAGTTTTGTTCGTATGTTTTTTCTGGAGCAATAAACTTTTGCTCATCGATGGTTAAAAAATCATTTTTAAATGTTTGGATAATGTCGTTTCCACCAATGGTTAAAACAACCATATCAGCAGTTTGAATGTCTTCTTGCATCGTTTCATCTTCGTAAAATCGTTTTAATATTTGGTCACTTCGATCTCCACTTTTTCCATAATTACTGGTGGTCACTTCTTGATAACTTTGAGTTTCTTCTAGTAATTCATCGACAATCGAAACATATCCTCCGCTGTTAGTAGAATCTCCAACACCTTCAGTTAATGAATCACCAATAGCAACAATATGAAGCGGTTCTTTCTTTGTTTCTGTTGTCTCTTGATCATCATTCGAACGAGTTCGGAATAAGACTGTCAGAGTACCCACCACTAAAACAATTCCAATAATTAAAAAAAGGAAGCTTTTTAGAATTGATTTTCCTTTTTTCATGATAAAAACTCCTTTACCTGTAAATATATGGAAATAGTATACCAGATTCTTTATTCTTCGTATACCATTTATAAAGGAAGAATGGGTTTACCTTTTTCGTGCAAATGTTTCAAAAATATGAGGGTATTTATTGCGTTCATCTAAGATACCCTCTTCTGTTTTTTCAAGTTTCCATTTCGTCCAATCTATTTCTGGAATAAAGGTATCTCCTTCAAACTCGCCTTCAATCATTGTGCGGTGCAATACATCAACATCATCCATAAAGAAACTAAACACGTTAGCTCCCCCAGTAATAAAAGTATCTCCAGAGTAGTCTTTTGCAAAATCCAACACTTCTTCTCGGCTGTGCATAATTTTGACCCCATCTGCTTGGTAATTAGGATCAGTAGTTAAAATAATATTGATACGATCTGGTAAAGGGCATTTGTTCATCCCTTCAAATGTTTTTCTTCCCATCACTACAGCGTTATTTATAGTCATTTGTTTAAAAAACTTTAAATCGTTTGGCAGATACCAAGGCAAAGTACCTTTATACCCTATTGCACCATTTTTATCTTGAGCCCATAAAAAAGCAATCATTTCGTTTCCTACTTTCTCTTCAGATTAAACCGCTATTGGAGCTTTTATTCCTGGATGAGGATCATATCCTTCAATTTGTATGTCCTCCATCTCAAAATCAAAGATACTAGTCTTTGATTCATTCAATGCGATCGTTGGAAAATCCCTAGGCTCTCTTGCTAATTGTTTTTCCATTTGTTCAAAATGATTTGAATACAGATGTGCATCACCTAACGTATGAACAAAATCTCCAACCTCTAAACCAACCTCATGCGCTATTAAATGTGTTAATAAAGCATAGCTCGCAATATTAAACGGCACACCTAAAAAGATGTCTGCACTTCGTTGATACAATTGGCAGCTTAATTTTCCATCAGCAACATAAAATTGAAATAACGTATGGCAAGGAGGCAAAGCCATATTAGGAACGTCTTCTGGATTCCATGCTGAAACAAGCATACGCCTTGAATCTGGTGTTGTTTTGATTTGGTGAATGATATCTTTCAGTTGATCTATGGTCTCTCCTTGGGTCGTTTTCCATCTTCTCCATTGAGCTCCATATACATTTCCCAGCTCACCGTATTTAGCAGCAAATGTGTCATCTTCTAAAATACGTGTACAAAAGGCTTCTTTTTCAACATCATAAACAGCTTTAAATTCTTCATCAACTAAGGCTCTTCTGCCGAAATCAGTCATATCAGGTCCCACATATTCTTCACTTTTGACAAACCGTTCAAAAGCCCATTCATCCCAAATATGGTTATTGTGTTGCAATAAATAACGAATATTCGTATTGCCTTTAATAAACCAAAGCAATTCACTTTTAATTAAACCAAAGGGGACTCTTTTCGTTGTTAGTAAGGGGAAACCTTTTTGTAAATCATATCGCATTTGATAACCAAAAAGACTTTTAGTTCCTGTTCCTGTCCGATCTGTCTTTACATGACCATCTTCCAAGACTTTTTTTCCTAAATTTAAATATTCTGATTCCACCATTTTACCTCCTATAAATTAATCATTCGCATATTGGCTTAAATATTCCCAGCGATTCATTTTTTCTTCTAATTCTTTTTCTAAAGTAGCTACTTGTTCTTGTTGTTCTTGTAACAAACTGAAATTACTCCCAGCTTTTAACATTTCTTCTTTAAGCGTTTCTATTTTGTTTTCAAGATCAAGCATCTCTTCTTCAATCGTGCTCCACTCTTTTTGTTCTGTAAAAGTTAACTTCACTTTTTCATCTACATCAATTGATTCCGGTTGTGAGGCAACTTTTGTAACTGAATCGCTACTTTGAACCGAGCGGCCTTGTTTTTTCTCTTTTTCTTCTTCTATATAATCTGTAATACTGCCATAAAAGGGTCTGATTTTTCCATGTCCATCAAATATCAATAATTTCTCTACTGTTTTATCTAAGAAGTAACGGTCATGGGAAACTGAAATAACGGCTCCAGGGAATGTTTCAATATAATCTTCTAAGACCGTTAAAGTTGCGATATCTAAATCATTTGTCGGTTCATCAAGCAACAATACATTTGGTTGTTGCATCAATAACTTCAATAAATACAATCTTCTTTTTTCTCCACCTGATAATTTTCCGATCAGCGTACCATGTGTATGGCGCTCGAATAAGAACTGTTCCAACAGGTTTGTTACGCTGATTCTTTCACCATTAGTTATTTCCACTTCTTCTCCTACTTCTTGTAAATAAGAAATTACACGCTTATTGGGATTCATTTCTTCAATTACTTGCGTAAAATACGCGATTTTTACAGTTTCACCGACAACTATGTCTCCTGAATCTAATGGGAATCTACCGGCTAAAGCATTTAAGAAAGTTGATTTACCCGCTCCATTTTCACCGCTGATTCCAATTCGATCTTTCGTTTGAATCAACATGTTGAAGTGATCTAAAATTACTTTTCCACCTAAATTAAGCGATGCATCCTTCAATTCGAATACTCTTTTCCCTAAACGAGAACCTTCTAAATTCATTTCAACTGATTCGTCTACATTAGATTGATTTAAATTGTCTTCTAAGTCTTTAAATCGACCGATCCTAGCTTGTTGTTTTGTTGAACGTGCTTTTGCTCCAGTACGCATCCAGGCTAATTCTTTCGTATACATTTGTTTTCTTTTATGGTCTGCTACTACAGCCGCTTCTTGTCTTTGAGCTCTTTCGACTACATATTGTTCATAATTTCCTGTATAAAAAGTTGCATTTCCATGGAACAATTCAATCATTCGATTAACGATCCGATCCAAGAAATAACGGTCATGGGTTACTAGCAGTAAAGCTCCTCGATACGAACTTAAATAGCCCTCTAACCAAGTAATTGTTTCAAAGTCTAGATGGTTTGTAGGTTCGTCTAAAACGAGTAAATCCGGTTCTTGGATCAATACTTGCGCTAAGCCAACACGTTTCCTCTGTCCACCAGATAGTGTTCCTACCAACTGCTCTAAATCAATGACTCCAAGTTTGTTCAAAATCATTTTTGCATTTGTATCAGCTATCCAAGCATTTTCATCATTCATTGCTTGTTCAGCTCTTGAATATCTGTTTTGGCTTTTTTCATCCATTGGATCTGCTGTTAATAAATCTAAAGCTCTTTCGTAGTTTCTAACAGCAGCTAAAATAGGCGTGTCTCCCTCAAAAACAGCATCGAAAACGGATTTATCTGGATTCAAATCTGGTTCTTGCATTAAATAACTGATGGTATAATCTTTTGGTTTTTGGATACTGCCTTTTTCAGCACTATCCTTTCCAGTAATCACATTCAGTAGGTTTGTTTTACCAGAACCATTTACACCGATTAGGCCGATTCTTTCGCCTTCCATTATTGAAAAATTGATTTCATCGAATAATACTTTTTCTCCGTAGGTTTTTGTTAAATTCTGTACTTTTAATTCTTTCATCTTTTATCTCCACTTTCCTCTATCAAACATTTTCATTCATCTTTAACATTCTACCATTTTTTATTCATAATATCTTTAAGTTGCTCTAATTAAGTTTTATTAATCAATTTTTTAAATTGTGCTAAGTCCTCATGAATGGTTTCAACTAATTGTCGATTATAGAAAATCGACGCCGGATGAAACGTTGGAAAAACAGCATAGTGTTTTTCAGTCCAAGTATACGTATTATCTTCCGAAGAAACTAAACGCATTACAGGCCCATGATAAAGTTTTCCATGTTGCTCAGAAACTTTCATTTTGGGACCGAGCAACCTTTGTAATCCAATATTTCCCATCGTCAAAATATAAGGTGTCTGGATTGTTTCTACTTCATAATCAAGTAAAGGAGCATGAGCAATCAGTTCTTGTTTAGTTGGTGGGCGATTGTATTTTCGAGAAACAAGTTGTTGGGTTTTGCGATCCATTTTTTCTTTATATCGGTAAGGTCTACTTCTAAAAGCACTTGAAATATAAACTTCAGTACGATCAACTTCTAATAATTCAAAAAAACGCATAAGTTCCTTACCGGCCCTTCCAGAAAAAGGAATACCGTTCACTGCTTCCGTCTCTCCTGGGGCTTCCCCTACTAATAAAAATTTAGGATGACTAGGTCCTTGCCCGTAAACAAAACCCTCAACGTTGAACTCCTGTGATCGTTTCTTAGCCATTTCAACTAAATGGCTTGTTAACACTGTATCCAAATCAATCAACCTCCTATAATTAGTTTAACGTATTTTACTTAAATAAGTGAATCATTTAGGCATTCTATTTTCAAACCACACATCATTGACGAATGTATCGTTTATTCCTATAATAGCATTAGGTCCTGTCTTACAATTCTGTTAAGAAAAGTGACTCGATTCTACTTGAACAGCTTATTAGGGAGGGTGTCGTAGATGGAAAAAGGAACAGTCAAATGGTTCAGTAATGAAAAAGGTTACGGATTCATTGAATACAACGAAACCGAAGACATTTTTATTCACTTTACAGGAATTGCTAATGGAGAAGAGTTTAAATCGTTAAGCAGCGGACAAAATGTTTCTTTTGAAATTTTAGAAGGTACAAGAGGCCCTCAAGCAACTAAGGTTACCGTCGTTGACTAACCACACCCTCTTAACTAGATTTAATTTTTAAAAGCAGCTAAAAAACGATACACCCTCAGGCGTATCGTTTTTTCTTATTCAAATTTAGACAACTCGTCCCAGTTATTTTTCTCTTCTAAAAAAATCAAAGGTGCATTCTTTTTTAGATACTCGTAAAATTTCTTTTTATTTTTTATGTTTAAATAGATATGAACCACGTTATCTTGATTTAAACATATATTAACTTCTCTTTTAGCAGAGAAGGTTATTTTTTTTATTTCATCTATTGGAATAAACTTGTTGTAAATCCCTCTATAATAACTAATTTTCAAACTATCATTTTTTATCTGTAAAGTAGAACCTAAGCCATAAAATATAAGTATCCCAACAAGGATCACCATGAAAATCAGTATTAAATTAAACGTTTGTGTTTCCAAAGCTACAATAAGTAGCGAAAAAAATAGTAACCAGCAAATTGACCAATAAATAACTTGAAAAGCTGGTTCTAATGAAAGGGAAAATTTTACTCGAGAATTCTCATTCAATGCGTTGCGCTCCTTATACGAAAGTACTGTTATTCTAACATACCCCAACTTAAAAACCCATTTAAAAGAAAGGAAATGAATGGAATATGATAAAACTATATACAGACGCTTCTACAAAAAATAATCCAGGTCCCAGCGGTGTTGGAATTGTTATCAGTGCTGAAAACAGATATGAACAATTATCTATTCCACTTGATAAGGAAATGAGCAATCACGAAGCTGAATTTGAAGCACTTATAAAAGGGCTTGATTACTTAATTGACCATGAACTAACCGGTGAAACTTTAATGATGTATACAGATAGTAAATTAGTAGCCTCTGCAATTAAAAAAAACTACGTAAAAAAAGATATCTTCAATGCCTATCTTGTCCTTATCAAAGAAAAACTGCGTCAGTTTCCTTTATTTTTTGTTCAGTGGATACCACAATCACAAAATAAAGGAGCAGATCAGTTAGCAAGACAAGCTTTACAAAAAATACTTTTAAAAAACTAACCCTTAATAAGAAAGAAACTTTTCTTATAAGAGTTAGTTTTTTTATTCTTATTTCACTTATGCACGAGGTGCTCTAGGAGGACGTTCGCCCCAAAATTGGAATAAGTCCGTTCTTAAAGCTCCATTATACAATTTACGCTTCTTAGTAGCTCTTTCACCATAGAAGGTTTCAAAAGCTAAATCGCTTGTAATAATGTATTTGCTCCATGTTTTTAACGGACGATAGACCTGTCCCATTTGTTTGTACAAGTAGTGAACTTCATTTTCTTCACCTAATCGTTCTCCATATGGAGGATTAGCCAAGATCACACCGTATTCTTTTTCTGTCGTAAAATCAGCTACCTGCATTTGTTTGAATGTAATGCTGCTGCCTACTCCAGCTTCATTTGCATTTTCTTTTGCAATTTCAATCATAGTGCCATCGATATCCGAACCCATAATATCCAGTTCAATGTCATGATCTACTGCAGCTTCAGCTTCCGTACGTACTTCTTCAAAAACGCTTTGATCAAACCATTCCCACTCTTCGCAACTAAATGAGCGATTAATACCAGGTGCAATATTATGTCCAATCAATGCAGCTTCGATGACGATCGTTCCTGAACCACAAACAGGATCATAGAAAGGGCGGTCTTTACGCCAATTAGTCAATTGAACTAGAGCAGCAGCCATATTTTCTTTTAACGGTGCTCCACCTTTAGCAGAACGGTATCCACGTTTGAATAAACTTGGACCAGTTGTATCCAAGGTTAATGTAACTTTATCTTTTAATAAGGCTACCTCAAGCTGATACAAAGCACCCGTTTCAGGTAGTCGAGTATTACGATGATAAACTTCGCTCAAACGGTTAACGATTGCTTTTTTTACAATCGCTTGACAATCCGATACGCTGTACAATTTTGATTTTATAGATTTTCCAGCTACAGGAAAATGAGCATCCATTGGCAATAAATCTTCCCAAGGCAATGCTTTTGTTTTTTCAAACAATTCATCAAACTCGTAGGCGTCAAATTCACCAACAATAATTTTGACACGATCAGCCGTTCTTAACCAAAGATTTGTTTTAGCTATATCTTTTTCAGTTCCTTCAAAAAAGACTTTACCGTTCTCTACTTGGCAATCATAACCTAATGCTTTGATTTCTTTTCCTACTAAAGCTTCTATTCCGCTGGCTGCTGTTGCAACAAGTTGAAATTTTTTCATATCATTAATTTCTCCAATTCTTTTCAATTTCTTTATATATTCTTTATATAAATATAAAACCCTCCAAAAAGGAGGGTTCTATACCTGAATCTGTAAATTTCTGTAAGCCATGTTCTGTCTCAGATAAAAAGTCAGGTCTGTTTTATCCGGAGGTAATTATCTGTCTGCAATTACTGCCTCTTCCATCGGTTCAATTCCCTAGGAAAAGTGCCCCTACCAAAGTTTGGGTTGCTCGCTCGAGGGGTTTACCGCGTTCCACCAATACCGTTTCCCGTATTGCTTCGTCACTGTGGCACTTTCAAGAATACTCAAGCATAGTCTAAACCTTAGCTTTTTTTTCTGCCGTCTCTTCATACTAGATGAAGGCCCTGGCTTATGATTTCGCCAGGCACGAACACTACAAGCATCGCAGCTTGTGCGAGCATGGACTTTCCTCAGTTTAGTCAAGCTAAACCGCAATTACCCGAAATTTACAAATGTTTTTACGTGTGAATCATTTTTGATTCATTTTAAAGAATAGACTGATTAAAGTTCATCTTCTGTTTCATCTAACTTTGATCCAAATACATGACGTTCTAAATTAGATAGACGTTTTAGGATATCAAAATTAGTTACCGTATTATTCGGTTGAGAAGAATAACTAGGTTTGCCAATTGAAGCTTGTTTTGTTAACTCATCAATTTTACTTAATAAACGATCATTTTCAGCTTTTAATTGAGTAATTTCTTTATTGTAGGATTCATAATCACGAATCACTTCATCTAAGTATTCATCTACCTCAGTTGGGCTGTAACCGCGCATATTTGTTTTAAATTCTTTTTGAAGAATATCCTTTGTTGTTAATGATCTATTTGCCATGTTTACACCTCTTTGTTTGCTTCATCTTCTAACAAAACATTGTTCTTATTTCTCATTATAACAAAGATTATGAGAAATAAAAACTTATTTTTACATTTATATTACTCTTGCAAAAATAAACTACTAAAAAGACTTAGTTTCATAAAATTAAATTACTCAATTAGTACTCTTCTTCAATACTACTATTTTGTAATTGGTCAACATCTATTAATCGCAATTCGAATTCCGTTGTTTCTTGTTTCTTTTTTATTGCTTGATAGACAAATTTAGTTTTCCCTTCAAATTCAGGGTCATATACCAATAGCGCTGCTTGACAATGATCTAATAAAAATGCTTGATGGTTCTTTAATTGAGATGGATCTTGATACGTTTTATGAGAAGTAGCTTCAACATAGTCTGCTATTTTTTTCAACTCCATCAACTTACTTTGGTTCTTTTCATTCCAATTTGAACCAAACTCTAGAAATGGAAAAATAATACCAACTTTGATGTTTGGATATTCCTTTTTTAATTCATCCACAACTTCAATAGCCCATTGTTCTGTGCCAAACTGCGCACTCGTTAGAACCCATTCAATTCCTTCTTCAATAAACTGACTGATTTCTTGTTTTAAACATTTTTTTATTACTGCTACTTTCGGATCATCATCCTTAAATACACCTAGTTCGAATGTACGATATCCGCTAATATATAAGTTTCTCATAAACTCATTTGATTCTCCTTTTCTTTAAAGGCAGTTCTTTGATATAATGAACCTTAGGAGTGTGATTTCATTTGGCTATACGATATCCTAATGGCAAAACCTATATCCATAGTGACAAAGTTCCACCAAAAAAGCAACTAAACAAACAGGTGACTTCATTCAGTAAGCGAGGTATGTCTTTAGAAGATGATATTAATGCGAGCAATCAGTATTATTTAGCAAAAGGAACTGCGGTTATCCACAAAAAGCCCACCCCTATTCAAATTGTAAAAGTAGATTACCCTAAAAGAAGTGCAGCTGTAATTAAAGAAGCATACTTTAGACAAGCATCTACAACCGACTACAACGGGGTTTATCAAGGTTATTATCTGGATTTCGAAGCAAAAGAAACAAAAAATAAACTTTCTTTTCCTTTGAAAAATTTTCATGAACATCAAATCGTTCATATGCAGCAATGCATCGAACAACAAGCTATTTGTTTTGTCATCATGCGTTTTACTACAAGTGAGCGTCTTTTTTTATTGGAAGCAGACCATTTGATTGAGTATTGGAACAATCAAAAACAGGATGGGAGAAAATCGATTCCATTAAAAGAACTTGAAAAAAGCGGATATGAAATGTATTATGAACTCTCGCCGCGCATCCCCTATTTAAAAGTCGTGGAACAGCTAATTACTAAGCTAGAAAACGTGAATAAATTAGCCATAGAATAAACGCTAGTTCATAAAAAAAGAAATAGTTTATTCTCTTATTAAATTAGAGAATTAAGGAGTAGATTTAACATGTCAGAAAAAAAAGAAATGTCACGAGTGTCAAAAAAACAAACGCAAAAATCAAAACACAAAAAAAAGGGTAAAAAAGGAAAGAAAACTTCTTCTCCCCTTTGGAAAAAAATACTTATTGGAATACTGATTCTGATTGCTGCTGTTTTAATCGGTGGTATGGGATTATTTGCTTATTACGTATCCTCTGCACCTGATGTCACAGAGAATAATTTAACCGATACTGTTTCTTCAACATTGTTGGATTCAGAAGGAAATGAATTTTTAACTCTTGGAGGAGAAAATCGTGAACTGGTATCAGAAAATGATGTCCCCAAAGTTCTAAAAGACGCGATCATCTCCATTGAGGATCAACGCTTTTATACCCACATCGGTATTGATCCTATCCGCATTGCAGGAGCAGTAGTTGCGAATGTTACGGATGGGTTTGCTTCAGAAGGTGGCAGCACGATTACGCAACAATTGATTAAGCTTTCTGTTTTCTCAACGGGCGCTGAAGATCAAACGTTAAAACGAAAAGCACAAGAAGCTTGGCTATCTCTTCAGTTGGAACAAGATTATTCAAAAGAACAAATTCTAACTTTTTATATTAATAAAGTCTATATGTCAGACAATCAATATGGAATGGGAACGGCCAGTGACTATTATTTTGGTAAACCGTTAGCTGAATTAACCTTGCCAGAAGCAGCATTACTTGCTGGAATGCCACAAGCTCCAAATGCATATAACCCAATCACCAATCCAGAAGATGCCACAAAACGACGCAACTTAGTGCTAGATATGATGGTAGAAAATGAAGCAATTACCGCTTCAGAGGCTCAAGAAGCTAAATCTGTTGATGTTACAGAAAGTTTAGTAGACCACTCTGGAGAAGAAACAAATAATCTTGTTTTCGATCCTTATGTCAAAGAAGTCCTTGCTGAAGTTGAAAGAAAAACAAATTTAGACCCTTACACATCTGGATTAACGATTCACACTAATCTAGATATGGATGCACAACAACGCCTTTATGATATTGTAAATTCTGATGAATACGTCCTTATTGAAGATGAAGACATTCAAACTGGTATTTCTTTAGTGGATGTTAACACAGGGCAATTAAAAGCTTTAGGTGGCGCACGGGATCAAGAAGTCCAATTAGGAACAAATTATGCTACGGAGTTAAAACGAAGTGTTGGATCGAACATCAAGCCTTTATCAGCTTATGGTCCCGCTATAGAGTATCTAAACTACTCTACTTACGAACAGGTAGTAGATGAACCTTACAGTTTTAAAGATGGTTCTCCTGTTAATAATTATGATGGAAATTATGAAGGTCAAATTAGTTTGCGTAGATCTTTAGTCGATTCACGTAATGTGCCTACTACTAAGATTTATAATGATGTACCAAAAAGTCAAGTAGATGAATTTTTGACAAATATTGGAATTGATACCTCGACTTTAAATAGTCAAGCAGATGGTTTAGTTGAATCTAATGGGTTCAATGGAATCATTAATCCTGTTGATCTATCTGGGGCATATGCTGCATTTGCTAATGGTGGAACGTACACTGAACCTTACACGGTTTCAAAAATCATTTTAGATGATGGTGAAGAAATCAGCTTGAAACCTGAATCAAATAAAGCTATGGAAGAATCAACAGCTTATATGATCACAGATATGTTAAAAGATGTCGCTAGTAATAATTCTTCTAGAGTGGGCTTGAATGGTATTCCTCAAGCAGGAAAAACTGGTACGACAAATTATACTGCAGATGAAAAAATTGAACACAACATTCAAAAAAACGGTGTGCCAGATAAATGGTACACAGGTTACACAACAAATTATGCCTTATCTGTTTGGGTCGGTAAAGATAACTACTTTGACTCAATCGATAATGTAGGTAGTGAACGCTTGTTGCCTCAACAAATTTATCAAGCATTAATGTCCTACGTTTCGGAATCCGTTGAATCCAGTGACTGGACAAAACCAAGTTCAGTTGTTGAAGTAGCTGTTGAAAAAGGATCAATGCCTGCAAAACTTGCTGGTCCTAAGACTCCTTCAGACAAAATCGTTACAGAATTATTTGTTAAAGGAACTGAGCCAACTGCAGTAGCCGTTGATAGCTCTGAAGAAGAAAGTGAAGAAGAAATCGAATTAAATGCACCAGAAGGCTTAACAGCTACCTATGATGAAGAAGCAGATGCTCTATCGATTAAATGGAATGCCTATTCCGAAAAAGATATATCCTATCTGTTAACTATAGGATCTGAGTCCTATTCGACCAATGATCTTTCTTATATTTTACAGACTCCTCCTGAAGGTGAAATCTCTATTACACTCGCTGTTCAGGCTGGCGATCAAACAGGTCCTGCCGCCTCAACAAGTGTTCTCATCCCTCCTAAAAAAGAGGAAGAAACTCCTGTAGAGGAAGAACCTGAGGAAGAGAGCAGCGAAAGTTCTTCATCGAGCAGCAGCTCTGAAGAAAGCAGCAGTACTCCACCTGAAAGTTCTTCATCGAGCAGCAGTTCTGAAGAAAGCAGCAGTACTCCACCTGAAAGTTCTTCATCGAGCAGCAGTTCTGAACCAAGCAATATCGCTCCAGAAGAATAAAGTCTATCTACTTTAAAGCCTATAAAAAAAGCAAGAAGAGGCGTATCTAAAACGATACACGTCTTCTTGCCTTTTTTATTGTACTTTTGCAGGTTTATTTTCTTTCAACAGTTGAATACAGATATCATGATCGTGATTTCTTGCTGTGCATTGATAGCGTCCAAAAAAGATTAATCGATGATGTGCAATGCTCCAAAGTTCTTTTGGCAGTTGTTGCATCAATATCTCTTCCACTTCACGAACAGTGGCTTCTGGAGGGCAGATACCTAATCTCTTTGTAACCCGCTCGACATGCGTATCAACAGCAATCGCTGGAAGATTAAATGCCACACTCAGAACAACGTTTGCTGTTTTCCTACCGACACCTGGTAAAGATTCTAATTCGCTTCTTTTATCTGGGACGGTTCCATTAAACTCATCAATTAATTTACGGCAGCACCCTTTAATAAATTTAGCTTTATTCCGGTATAAGCCAATTGTTTTTAATTGTTCCATAATGACTTCTACGGGTGCATCTAAAAAGGCTTCCGGTGTAGGATATCTACGAAACAGTTCTGGTGTGATTTTATTTACAGAAACATCTGTGGTTTGTGCACTTAACATAACAGCGATCAATAATTCAAAAGCATTTTTATGAACAAGTTCGCAAGTTGCATGAGGAAATAAATTTCCCATTGCCTCAATCATTTGAATTGTTTGCTCTTTAGGTAGCATCTCTTCACCCCTTGTTAAGGATTTTCGTTATTATTTAACCAATTGTGCAATGGCACTTTAGTAGTCGGTTCTTTAGATACTGAATAAGTTTGCGTTTTAGTACTTGCTTTTCTACGACGACTTGCTTCTTTTTCAACTTGATCTTTGGTTCGAATATTTTTCCTTTCCCAATTCAGTAAAATACGATCGACATATTTCAAACTGTATACTTGATTTAAAACAGCTTCTCTTAAAGCTAATTCAATTAATTCAATGGCGTAATGATCTTCATCCAGCCACATCCCTATCGTCTGCATTTCTATTGGCGATAAAGGTCTACCGAATTCGGCTTCAAATAATTGAAATAAGTCTTGTTCAGATAAATGCTGTTTTTCAAAACGCTGTTGGTTTTCTTGTTGGGAAATAACCATAGCTAGCTTATCCCATAATAAATCCAACCGGTAACTATCACGTGTTTTTCCTTCATTATTTTTTTCTGTTTCAATGATAATCAATTTTTTATTGATTAATTCATGAATCATTTGAAAGACATCTGAAGAAGATATTTGCATTCGTTTTGAAATAACTTCCGTGTCTGGAAAATCATTTCCAGCATCAATAAATGATTTTAATTGTAAAACTAAAATCAATTGTTCACTGCTTAAACCAAGATCTTTGTAATGGGTTAATAAGACATTCGATATCGTCGTATTTCCTGCTTTTAGCCATTTTTGTAATAAGTGATTATTCATTGAGTTCTATCCTCCTTATTGTTCTCAATTAAAGGGGCCTTTTTTGTCTTATACGATTAAAAAAACAGCAACTTAGAAAGACTCAAGTTGCTGTACTCGTTTTTTATGGGTAAATACGATTTATTAAGCGTGGGAACGGGATAGACTCACGAATATGCTCTGTTCCACAGATCCATGTTACCGTACGTTCTAGTCCTAATCCAAATCCTGAATGAGGAACACTGCCGTATTTACGTAAATCCATATACCATGCGTAATCTTCTTCTTTTAGACCAAAATCTTTAATCCGTTGAGATAACGCATCAAAATCAACTTCACGTTCACTTCCGCCAACTATTTCTCCATATCCTTCAGGAGCAATTAAATCAGCACACAACACAACATCTTCTCTTTCAGGATGTGGTTTCATATAGAAAGCTTTTATAGCTTTAGGATAATTTAAAATAAAGACAGGTTTGTCGTATTGAGTTGCAATAAAAGTTTCATGAGGCGATCCAAAATCATCTCCCCAAGTAATATCGTCAAACCCATTTTCATTTAATAAAGTTACTGCATCATCATAAGAAATTCTTGGATAAGGCAATTCTGTGTATTTTTTCAACGTTTCTTTGTCGCGTTCTAATGTGTTTAACGCATCATCACAATTATCAAGAACACTTTGAATCAGATAAGCAACATATTTTTCTTGTACTTCTAAACTTTGCTCATGATCCATAAAGGCCATCTCAGGTTCAATCATCCAAAATTCAATTAAATGACGACGAGTCTTCGATTTTTCTGCTCTAAAAGTAGGACCAAAGGAAAAAACTTTTCCAAATGCCATTGCAGCTGCTTCCATATATAATTGACCACTTTGTGAAAGGAAAGCCTCTTGGTCAAAATATTCTGTATGGAATAACTCTGTTGAATCTTCCGCAGCATTTGCTGTTAAGATTGGTGGATCAACTTTGATGAATCCTTCTTCATTGAAGAAATTATAAGTAGCACGAATAATTTCATTACGAATACGCATAATCGCATGTTGTTTTGAAGAACGTAGCCATAAATGACGGTGATCCATTAAAAATTCTGTCCCATGTTCTTTTGGAGTAATAGGATAATCATGACTTTCACCGATCACTTTGATTGATTTCACGGCAATTTCATAACCGAATTTTGAGCGTGTGTCTTCTTGAATAATACCTGTTAATAGAATAGAAGTTTCTTGATTCAATGATTTAGCTAATTGGAAAACTTCTTCTTCAACTTCACTTTTTACTACGATTCCTTGAAAAAATCCAGAACCATCACGTAATTGTAAAAATGCGATCTTACCACTTGAACGTTTATTTGCTACCCAAGCTCCGATCTCTACTTCTTCTCCAACATGATTTTTGGATTCCATAATTGTAATATGTTCCACAGTTAAAACTCCTTTAAATAAATTTTGATGGTTACTTATTTTTACTGCCTTGATTATTATACAAGAAAAATCAATTCTATAACGGTCTTTTTTAAGAATCTTTAAATATTTTCAATATCGCTTACCCATTCGCCGGATTTAGCTGTCAAAACATAATAACCTAGTCTTCCATTCTCTTGTTTGTAAGAAATCTCCCAAATAGGCGTTTCACCATCAAGACCAATACGAGCTTCCAGAATGTCAACTGCACCTTTATCTTCGCGTGTTAATGCTTTAGCTTGTTGTTCGGTAATAAATTCATCTTGATTCAAAACCGTTGTGTCTCCACCATCTTTAGCTACTATCACCATAATTTCTTCATCAGCTTCGTTCAATCCCGAAACCGAAAAGTAAGTCTTATCACGATTGTACCAATAAAAATCAGTTGCTTTCACTAGACCAGCAGATTCTTTTGCAATGGTAATCGTCTCTTTTTCTGCTTTTTTTATTGGATCTTGACTAATCAACAAAAGGGTAATTGAGCAGACAAGTATCACACTCATAACAATTGCTGAAGTGATCAGTATTCCTTTTTTCATAAGTATCCCTACTTTTAGTTTATTCTTTTGTTCTTCTTTCATCTGTTGCTTTTAATAGTCTATTATAACAGAAAATTATTCTTTTTACTGAACTTTCTATTATAAATATGAGTCGTTTAGTTTAATTCTTTCTCATCAACACTTAAAAAATGACGCAATTTTTCACCGATTTTTTTTGTTGGCACTTCTTCGATCGGCAATTCTTTTGGTAGTGCAGCTAAAATCTGTTTGCCATAACTAGTTTGGATCAAACGATTATCCAATACAATCATGATACCTTTATCATTCTCAGAACGAATTAATCTTCCTAGCCCTTGCTTTAAACGTAAAGTTGCTTTTGGCAATGAGTCGATTGTAAATGGATTTAAATGTTTTTGTTCTAAATAGCGATGTTTAGCTTTAACAAAGGGTCTATCTGGAGATTCAAATGGCAATCGAGTAATGACAATCACACTTAATGATTTTCCTGGCAAATCAACACCTTCCCAAAAACTGTCTGCTCCTAGGAGGATGCCACCTGTAGACCTAAAAAAGCGTTTCAACATACGTTCCCGACTGCCAGAAAAACCTTGTGCTAATAACTCTCGTCCAGAGGCTGAAGGTTTTTGTTGAAGTGAAAAATACACTTCTTGTAGCATCTCATAAGAATTAAATAAAACCATTGTATTTTCAACTGAATGTTCAAGAATATTTTCTATTTGTTCTACGATCATTTGGACATAATCTTTCTTTGATAATGCCTTTACGGGCTTAAGCTCTTTAGGAATCCACAGTCTGGCTTGCTCCTTATAATCATATGGAGAATCAATAATTAATTCCCTCAGCTGTGCTTCTCCTAGTTGTGCTTCAAAATAACTGAACGAACCGTTAATTTCTAGCGTAGCCCCTGTATACAAAATAAAGGGCGTATGGTCTAGCAATTTTTCTTTTAAGAACTTACTACTGTCTACTTTTGAACGCTTAATAGTGAATGTGTTTTTAGAACTTTTCTCTTTATATGAAAACCAAGTTACTTCATTGTCTTCATTTTTTTGAAAAACAGTATAAAAAATATCTTTTTGATTTTCAAATTTCGTCAAAATGTCAAAAAAATCTTCAAGTAAGTAGCGTTCTCTTTGGGTCAATTGGTGTTTTTCATTTAATCCATAATTGACTAATTCAAGTCCTAAATAATTGATTTCATTCATCAATGTCAAAACTTTTTTCGACGCTTTTTTTAATGCCAAGTTCCAGCTGGTTTCTCTGTTAAATTGAATATCTATCTGTTCTTGTTCATAAAGCTTATTGGCTGTAGCGTTTTTACAATACATAAGTAGTTGATGAACAAAATCGGATAATTCATCCTCTAATGAAAGCAGGTTCAATTCCATATTTTCTATATGAGAACGGTTCATTTCAGGAAGCTGTTGAGTGAGTTGACTTACTCTGCCTAAAAAGCTCTTCTCATCAGATGTACGGCCGATGAGTTTTATTAATTGCTGCATACCGTAATACCCAAAAATTTCGCTGGAAGCTTCTGTTGCTACGTCAGGTAAATGCTGGGCTTCATCAATTATCAATTTACTCATCGCTGGCAACTCTTTTTCTTTACGATTTAAATCATGACATAAAAAAGAATGATTCGTAATAATTACACTTGCATGGTTGACTTTTTGTTGAGCATGCAAATAAAAATCTTCATTATGCCATAAATCTTCTTCCGGTTTCGTCAACCAACCACGATGCCGAATTTTGCTCCAAAATACATGGTTGTAATTGGTTAAATTCAACTCATCCAAGTCTCCAGTCTCCGTCTCCGTCAACCAGGTCAATAGCTTCATTTTATAAATGGCTTCTACTTTTTGCTCTATAGGGTCTCTTAATACTTCTTGAAATTTCGTTAAGTGAATGTAGTGATTTTTGCTTTTTAAGATGGCTGCTTGTACCGTAAAAGGCAAAATCGTATTTAACTGAACAATGTCTTTTTCTAAAAGTTGCTTTTGTAATAGTGTAGTATACGTGCTAATGACTACTGGTTCTTCAACAGTTGCAATATAAGCTAACGGCAATAAATAGCCTAGTGTCTTACCTACTCCTGTGGCAGCTTCAATTGCAAAATGACTCTTTTCATTCGTCGTAAAATAGTCAAACACTGCATCCATCATTTTGATTTGTTGGTTTCTAGTTGTCAGCTTCGTCTGAAACAACTGTTCCTTCTTCGCTACAGTTGTTGGGTAACTTACCACTTCGCGGTAAGCTTTTTGTTCAAAAACAGGTTTCTTTATCATTATTGCTAACCCATTTTTAATCATAATAGATTCAGAGAGCGGTAATCGCTCTTGCTTCATCTCAGCTAAGAAATTTTCAAAAAAATAAGACGTTTCCATAGTAAGATGCTCAGAAATTTCAACCATTTTTTCTACAGTAACTAAAGGGAGTTCTTTTAATTTATTTTTTAATTCAAGAAAAAGTTCTGCAGTAACTGCTGCATCGCTATCTGCTTGATGCGGATTAGTGTGTTCAATATTAAATTTGCTAACTAAATCATTTAGCCGGTAACTTGATTCAGTAGGCAGTAGAATTTGTGCTAGTTCAACAGTATCTATTCCTTTATTTTTCAATGCTGGCATCCCACAACGCTGCAATTCTCCTGAAAGAAAAATATAGTCAAATTGGATATTGTGCGCGACGATAATGCAATCTTCCAATAAATTATAAATGGTTGCTGCAACATCTTCAAAATATGGTGCTAAGGCAACTGATTTATTCGAAAGACCCGTCAAATGCTCTATTTGTTTTGGGATATTGGTTAAAGGGTTAATCATTGTTGCGAAACGATGAACAATTTTATCGTCTTCTATTAAGACACAACCAAATTGAATCATACGGTCCCCACTGGTTACATTACCGCCTGTTGTTTCAATATCCACTACAGCATATGTATCTTTATGGTTCAATTTATTCACCTAATTCTTTAGACATAGTATTTTCTTTACCATCATACTATGAAGCCTAAAAAAAAACAAAAAAAGCTCAAGAAAAAATGGAAATTCAGCCATTTTATCTTGAGTTATTTAAGTACCAACTATTTTTTTAGAATTTGTCTTTATAGATATCTTTTACTGTTTTTTCTTTATCAATGACAATATACAACACATTATCTTGAGAAACAAATGAACTTTGATAAGCATTATCAATTCGATCAGAATCAATTGCTTCATAAGGAAAATAAACGGTTTCTTTAGCAATAATGTCTACAGAATCTGAATTTTCACTATCTCTATACAGGATATCCATTTTTTCAATATCCGGATCTTTTACTGCACGATCAAACATACCCATTTCTAAACCGCCAAGATTAATGTCGCTTGAATTCACTTCATCAGCCTCTGGAAAAATTTCGATTTT
>NZ_JBEMBC010000017.1:0-44416 GCF_040274425.1 Carnobacterium sp. | reverse complement strand
CAGGTTTATTAGATTATTCATCTACTAAAGGTGCTATAGTAGCCTTTACTCGTTCGCTTTCACAAAATCAAGAAATCATTGATAAGAAAGTTCGAGTTAATGCTGTAGCACCTGGTCCAATATGGACACCTTTAATTCCGGCAACTACCCCAAATGATGATAAAGAAGAGTTTGGAGCATCAGTTCCAATGAAACGAGCAGGTGAAGCATATGAACTTGCTCCTACCTATGTTTATTTAGCCAGTGAAGATTCTAGTTATGTAAGTGGACAAGTTCTTCATGTAAATGGCGGTACAGTAGTGAATGGTTAAAATTAGCATACTGTAAAGGTGAGATTAAAATAGACTGAAAAATAGAACGATTATCTTATAAACTAAACAATAAAAGAGCAGTATACGAGGCATTTTTTATCCTTGTATGCTGCTTTTTTCGTTAACTAAGAAATGTCTTTTTATAGCAATAGTGTAGAGCTTAAGTTAAACTAACTATATAAAAAAACAAGTTTTATTTAGAAGTAGGAAAGGTTGATGAAAAATGAAAAAGGCTGTATTGATCGTAAATCCTTCTTCTGGAGGAGAAAAAGGAAATGGGTATTCTAAACTCGCTTTAGAAGTATTGGAACCATTATATGATGAAGTTGTACTTAAGGAAACAACAAAAGGCGGCGATGCTGAAGCATTTGCTAAATCTGCTGCTAAAGAAAGAGTAGAAGCAGTTTTTGTAATGGGTGGTGATGGAACAGTCAATGAAACAATAAGTGGATTAGCTGAAGAGGAGTACCGTCCAAAGCTTGGGATTGTCCCTTTAGGTACAGTTAATGATTTAGGTCGTGCATTGGGTATACCACTTGACCCAGCAACAGCCATTCGGATATTGCCAGATGCAATCACAAAAGAACTAGATATTGGAAAAGTAAACGATTCTTATTTTGTAGACGTCATTGCTATTGGAAAAATTCCAGAAGCTGTCAAAAATGTAGGTGCGGATCAAAAAACAAGATTAGGTTCTCTAGCCTATTTTATTGAGGGAGCAAAAGCATTTAGCGACGGTCAAAGTTATACATTTAAATTAGAATTAGATGATGAGATTTATGAACAAGAATCTAGTTTGGTGCTTATCGCATTGACAAATTCTGTTGGTGGATTTGAAAAAATGTTGCCCCATGCAAAAGTTGATGATGGCTACTTGCATTTAATAGTATTAAAAGGCAAAACGCTAATAGATAAGCTTAAATTAGTTCCCAAAGTTATCTCAGGAAATGCGATTGATGCAAATGAAACACTGTATAAAAAATTCAGATCAGGAAAACTTTCTGTTTCTGAAGAAGACAATCAGGTAGTAAGCAATATTGACGGAGATGAAGGAGACAAACTTCCTCTTAATATTCAAGTTCTGCCTCGCCATATTACTATCTTCGTTCCAAAGGATACAAAAGACGAATAAAAAAAGAACTGCGACAATCATTTTAAAGATTGTCGCAGTTCTTTACTATTACTTAACGTATTCTTCGGTTAATTCCATAAAAGTAGAGACATCGTTTTTCATGATGGCAATACCAGCTTCCCAGAAATCAGGTTTTGTTAAGTCTACAGCTAAATGTTTCATAGCTAAGTCTTCTGTAGACATTGAAGCTGTATCTCTCAACAACGCGATGTATTTATCTTCAAAGCCAGCACCTTCTTCTAATGAACGCGCATAAATTCCTAGACTGAATAAATAACCGAATGTATATGGAAAATTATAGAAAGGAACGTCAGCAATGAAGAAGTGAAGTTTACTAGCCCAAAAATGAGGATGATATTCACTTAATGAATCTTGGTAAGCTTCTTTTTGTGCTTCTTCCATTAATTCACTGAGGCGTTCGTCTGTAACGATTCCATTTTGACGTTCTTTATAAAAGCTAGTTTCAAATAAGAAGCGAGCATGGATGTTTAAAAACATAGCTAAGGCATTTTGTATTTTAGTATCCAATAAGGTGATTTTTTCTTCTTTTGAAGCAGCTTCTTTAACGGTGGCGTCAGCTACGATCATTTCTGCAAAAGTACTTGCTGTTTCAGCAACGTTCATGGCATATTGCTGATTAAGTGTCGGCAAATCAGTCATCACATGACTATGAAAAGCATGACCCAATTCATGGGCTAAAGTAGATACCTCGCTAGGTGATTCAGCATACGTCATGAAAATACGTGATTCTTTGCTTTCTGGTAATTCTGAGCAGTAACCACCAGGTCTTTTTCCACCACGATCCTCGGCCTCAATCCAATTATGATCAAAAGCATATTGAGCAAAGTCAGCCATCTTCCCACTGAATTTCCTGAAATTTTCAACAATGAAATCAGCCCCAACATCATAAGGGTAAACTTTAGCTGCTGCATCACCAATGATTACAGGTGCTTCCGTATCTTGCCAAGACAATTTATCTTTTCCGATTAATTGAGCTTTCCGATTCAAGTAATCAATAAAAGGTTGTTTCTGCTCGCTAACAGCTTTCCACATCGTATCTAACGTTTCTTGCTTCATACGATTGTATTCTAATGGGCGTTTCAAAAAATCTTTAACGCCATGAGCTTTATAATCAGCTAAACGAAATCCTGCTAGATGATTTAGCGTGTCGCTAAATAAAGGAGCCATACCTTTCCATGTTTCTTCCCATTTTTTGAATAGTTGTTCACGAACAGCTTTGTCAGGATCGGTATTCATTTTATTGTAAGCTTGTCCGGCAGATAAAAGTTGAACTTGTCCTTCGCTGTCTTTAAAAGGAATTTCTATTGTTGCTACTAATGAATCGTAATGGTCACTCCATCCTTGAAATCCATCAATAGATAGCGTATTGATCAAAGCTTCTTCTGCTTCGCTTAGCAATTCTTTGCCTTGTGTACGTGTTTCATTTAGACTAAAGTCGATTGCTTTAAAAGCAGGCAATTCAATTAATTCATTCCATTTATCATCCGGCATAGCAACCATTTTTTTCGTCAAAATGGTTTGAAGGGTACTGAAAGCACTATTTAGTTCAAAGATTTGTCCTGAAATAGTACCTGCTTGTTTATCAGATACATCTGCAGATTGTACCGCTTCTATAAAGGTGAAAACTTGCGAAAGTCCCTTTGATAGTTCTTCTTGAACTAGTAAGATATCAACTAAATTTTTAAACGTTGGGGTGTCTTTTTCTGTATCCCAGTTAGTAACTAAACGAGTTAACTCATCTAACTGACCTCGAATTGTATCTAACTTTTCTTTTAATTGAGGTGAACTGCTGCCACCAGGGAAAATAGATTCAAGATCCCATGTCATACTGTATTTCATATCGTAACTTCCTTTCTAGTTCTGAATACATTTATTATACTCTAGTTTGTAGTAGTTTTAAAACCAACAATAAGTTAAAGTAGCCAATTTTCATAAAGTGACTTGAAAATAACTACCAAAATCAATTTCAGTTCATGTAAAATAGAAACAGATAATATAATGATAGATAAAATAATTAAAAAAAGTATGGAAGAAGGAAAATAAAGATGCGATCTACTGTAAAAGACAATATTTTTATTGCACTTGCACTGATAATTATGGCGGGATTATTTTATAGTTCTTCTCAGCCCTACGGAGAACAATCATTAACAGGTGTATTGGATACCTTCTTAGCTAAAGAACCATTGAAAGACGTATTAAGCTATATCCAATTTAATTATGCAGGTAGTGAAGTGAGCATTGCCGCCCAAGGATACAGTTCATTTGTGGAATTTTTCATTCGAAAATTAGCTCATTATGGAATTTATTTTTTATTAGGATTGTGTTGGTTTTTAGGATTAAAAAATAAAATGACGAGTATTGGATTAGCAGCCTTTGTAGCATGGTTATTAGCATCGGGTTATGCCGCATTTGATGAATTTCATCAAAGTATTACGCCAGATCGAACACCATTGATGGAAGATGTTATTTTAGACGCAACAGGTGCCCTTACAAGTATTCTTTTAGCTTTGGCATTCTTTATGTTTATTTCTAAAAAGAAGCAGTCTAAGCGGATATTTAAAAAATCCAAGCGGTAACGAATACATATGAATAGTTGCTCTATAACAGGATTTTTGATAAAATAAGTAAGGCTATTTATTCTAGCTTAATACACATATACTATGAAATGGGGAGTTTGGAGTGTCAGGACATTCAAAATGGAGCAATATCCAAGGGCGTAAAAATGCACAAGATGCAAAACGCGGAAAAGTATTCCAAAAAATATCAAGAGAAATCTACATGGCTGTGAAAAGTGGTGGATCTGATCCGAGCATAAATCCTTCATTACGTATGGTTATGGATAAAGCTAAATCGAATAATATGCCAAATGATAATGTTGAACGTGCTATAAAAAAAGGCAGTGCAACTGGTGAAAATGAAAATTATGATGAAGTGATCTATGAAGGTTATGGTCCAAAAGGAACGGCTGTTTTGGTGCACACTTTGACTGACAACTTAAATCGTACAGGAACGAATGTCCGTGTCGCTTTTAATAAAAATGGTGGTTCATTAGGTGAAAAAGGTTCTGTTAGCTACATGTTTGACCGTAAAGGCTACATTGCCATTGAACGTGAAGGTTTAGATGTAGATGAAGACACGATGTTGATGAGTGTTTTAGAAGCTGGCGGAGATGAAATGGAAACATCAGATGAAGTATTTGAAATTTACACTGATCCTTCTGATTTACCAGATGTGCGTGATGCTTTAGAAAAAGAGGGCTATACATTAGCGCAAGCTGAAGTAACGATGATTCCACAAACAACAGTTCAGTTACCGGAAGATAAAAAAGCTTTATTTAATCAAATGATCGACAAACTTGAAGAAGATGACGATGTGTCAGAAGTTTTTCACAACGCTGAATTATAATAATAATTTAAAAGAAATCCGTGCCTTTCTAGCAATTATAGAAAGGCACGGATTTCTTTGCATATAAAGCAGTAGAAAGAATAACGAAATTCTTTGTCATTTACATACATTTAAACTAAGAGCATTAAAAGAATTAAAAGGAAAGGAGGAATAAGAATGGAAATTGAAGAGTTTGCTCAATATATTATTGTAAAAGCTCAAGAAATAGGAACTAGCGACATTCATATGTTACCTGAGGAAGATCATTACAGTTTGTATTTTCGAATTGGTGGGAAAATGAGCTCTTGGAATAGTATACCTGAAGAAAACGGGAAACGGGTTATTTCTTATTTTAAATATTTATCAAATATGGATGTTGGAGAGCGAAGAAAACCTCAAAGTGGAGCTTCACAGCTGCTAATAAATGGAAAGCCTACAGCTTTACGATTTTCAACAATCACAAATTTCCGTGCTCAAGAATCGATGGTAATCAGAATTTTAAATCCAGCTGCTCATTTATCGTTATTGAAAACAACCTATTTTAAAAAGGAAGTACAAGTGATCGAGCAATTGGCTCAATTTAATAGTGGATTGCTGATTTTTTCCGGACCAGTTGGATCAGGAAAAACAACAACGATGTATCAACTTGTTCGTGAAAGCTATTTGATAAGTAAGCAACAAGTCATTACTGTCGAGGATCCAGTAGAGATTGAAGAACCGTTATTTTTACAAACACAAGTTAATGAAAAAGCTGGAATCACTTATGAGACACTTTTAAAGTCTAGTTTACGACATCATCCGGATACTATTATTATTGGTGAAATAAGAGATGAAGAAACAGCAAAAATGGTAATTAGAGGAGCTCTAACAGGACATCTGATCATTGCAAGCGTTCATGCTAAGAATACTGTAGGGGTTGTTTCTCGCCTGTTAGAACTAGGTGTATCACAAGAACAACTAAAACAAACGTTACTTGGTGTGGTATTTCAAAAGTTGATCCCAAAATATTGCCCATTTTGCAATGGAGACTGTGATCCTGGATGCGCACACAACAATCTATATGAAAAAAGAGCGATTTTATATGATGTTTTATCGAGAAAAGAACTCAAACAATTTCTCTCTCAGACACACTCAGAAGAAGAAATCCAAGAAAAACAAACAAGGTCTTTTAACTTATTATTAAGAAAGGCGTACGCATATGGCTATGTCAGTGAAAAAAATTATATTCAATTCCAAATTCCTTAAAAAGAGATCATTGGCTGTACAGGCAGCATTTTTAAATAAACTTTCTGTACTGATGACAGAAGGGTTCTCTCTAAAAGAGGCATTGTTATTTTTAAAAATGATTTTACCAAAAGAAGTTCTATGGATTCAATCGATTCTTGAAGAACTAGAAAATGGAGAACGGTTTGATAATAGTTTGAAAAAACATGGTTTTTCTGAACGAATCTCTTCTCAAATTTACTTATCGTTTATCCATGGAAATCTGACAGAAGCATTGGCAGCCAGTGGGAACTACTTAGAAGAGAAAGAGAAGCAGCGAAGCCAATTAACTAAATTGTTGCAGTATCCTATTTTTTTATTGCTTTTTATGATTGGTATTTTAATGGCTATTCGATTTATGATACTACCCAATTATGAACAAATGAATGCGAATCAGGGTTCTATTATTAACACATTTTCAATAGGATTTATTTATTATTTCCCAACCTTTCTAGGCATTCTTACAGTGGTTGTTTGTTTAATGGTTTTAGTGATTCGTCACCAATTAGGGAAACAAACTGCACTTCAACGCACCGTTGTGTTTATGAAAATTCCGATTCTCTCAACACTATTACGACTCTACTACACAAATTTATTTAGTTATGAATGGAGCCAATTATTAAAAAGCGGTCATCAAATGAATAAAATTATTGAATTAATGCAGACGAAGGAAACAACTCAACTGATGCAAGAAGTAGCTTTTAAGATGGAAAAGGAGCTGAGAGCAGGTCGAGATTTTAAAGAATCGATGAGCAGCTTTACTTTTTTTAATCGTGAATTAGGTTTTATCATCATGCATGGCGAAGCGACTAGTCGATTAGGAATCGAATTAGCTGTGTACGCCCAAGATTGTCAACTAAGATTAACAGTGCAAATCCAAAAGTTACTTAGTTACATTCAGCCAATCATTTTTTTAATTATTGCTTTTTTTATTATGTGTGTTTATTTAGCTTTATTATTGCCAACATTCTCAATGATGGAGGGGATTTTATGAAGAAAAAAATACTGAATCAAAAAGGATTTACGCTTATTGAAATGGTAATGGTTTTATTTATTATTTCAGTATTGATGCTCCGTATCGTTCCAAATATAGTGAAACAAAAAGATTCTATTGACGTTCAAGGCACAGAAGCCTTAGTGACTGTTATCCAAACGCAAGTAGAGCTTTATGAATTAGATGGTCAAGAAGCGGCTGTTTCCTTAGATTCATTACAGCAGCAAGGCTATTTATCTGCTAAACAAGTGAAACAAGCCACTGCAAAATCTATTACTATCACGAATGGTGTCGTAAGCTCGAGCAAAAGAGAATGAAACCTTTAAACGAAAAGGGAATGATGTTTCTTGAGATGCTCCTTGTCCTATTCGTTGCAACTGTTTTAGTACTGATTCCAACTATTTATACCAAACAAACTAAAGATCAGTTAGAGAATCAGCTATTTATTGAAGAATTTCAAAGTCATATGACAGCTATTCAAAATTATGCTGTTTTATCTGGACAAGTAACCATGATGACTGTGTCTTCTCAATATAAGACAGTTCAATTTAAAGTTATTGGAGATGAGAAGAACGCATTAAATCAGCTGATTTATTTACCAGAAACTATTACAACCCCTACGTATAAAACGTATCATTTTAATGGTTATACTGGAAACTTAAGAAATTTTGATACATTAGTTTTTTTTATCAACAAACAAAGACATACAATGACTTTTCAGTTAGGGAGTGGCCGATATAAATGGCAATAAGAAACTAAATCAAAAGGGGTATTTATTGATTGAAAGTTTAGTAGCTTTTTCTTTAGTGAGTTTGTGCATCGCTATTTATATTCCGTTCATTGTAGGCATGCTAAAAAAAGTAGACGCAGAAAAAACAGCCGTTGAAATGCACCGTATCCAGTATGAACAAATACAAAAGATTGAACAGCACCAAGCAATAGATCCTACCTGGAAAACAGGGGGAAAGATTTTTACCATTAATCAACTGACAAACAGTAGTCGAAAAGGGGTACGGATAAACTATGAAAACGAAGAAATTTTCATTGAAGTCCGCTCGTTTCAAACGTCCAGCCCTTGATCAAAAAGGATTTACATTGATAGAAGCATTAGTAGCGTTATTTATTTTAGTCCTCTGTATTGCTCTCTTAAATGTTGTCACAACTCAATACAAAACGATTCGTAAACAGACTTTCGAAGATCGGCAGCTTGAATGGCATATGTTCTTAAACCAATTTGAGTATAGTTTAGAAGGACTCGTTTTGGTCAATACAAAACCTAATGAACTGCAGTTTAAACTGTTGGATGAGAAAGGGCAATTTAAAGAGATGGTCTATTATGAAAAATATGATAATTTAGTTAGACGTCGAACAGAATCGGGAGGTCATCATCCTATGCTCATGAAAGTAAAATCGATTAACTTTGTTCAAAAAAAATCATTTTTAGAGGTAACTGTAACATTTTTAAATCAAGAGACCTATCATGCGCAATTAGGTATTGATCGTAATTTAATGGGTATTCAAGATGAATGAAAAAGGTGCTGTGTTGCCATCTGTAATGGTATTTCTTTTACTAATGAGCATCATGACTTTAGGTACGAATAGAGTTTTTGAGAATCAAATAAATCAGTTAAGAATGACGAAACACTACTATGAAGTAGAAAGCATGTTGATTCTAGCTAAAATTGAACTTAATCATCAATATGAGTTAGATAAAAAAATTCAAAATGGTATTGTTACATTTCCTAGTGGAATAGTGGCTATTCAACGAAAAGAGGCGAACGTGTTTATCTTAAATGGAACGCTTAAAGATGTGTTTTCAAAACAGCTAGAAGTCGAATTAACTCCACAGATAACGGAAGAACTAAAAGTCAAAGAAGACAAAGAAGACAAAGAAGACAAAGAAGATAAAGAATTAAACCACATTTTACCAATTGAAAACTAACTTATAGAAGAAATCGAAGTAACTTCATTGGAAGCTTAGATGAGGTTATTTCTTTTTGTGGTGGTATTTGATATACTATTTGAATAGAAGTGGCTAATTCAACCAATAAATCAGATACATATAAGTGGAGGAGTGAGGAATAATGTCTAAATTAATTAAATTACGTGAAGGCATGAAAAAAAGAGGGATTGATGCATTATTAGTAACTAGTCCTTATAATTTGCGTTATGTTTCCAACTTTACAGGTACAACAGGTTTAAGCTTGATTACATTGGATAAAGCTTATTTTGTGACAGATTTTAGATATACTGAACAAGTAGCAACTCAAGCTGTAGGTTTTGAAATCGTTACTAACGTGGGCCCAATTTTTAATGAGGTAGCACGATTAGTAGACGAAAATAAGATTGAAAAGTTAGGATTTGAACAGGATTTTGTTACGTTTAGTACATTTGAATTACTAGAACAAATTATTTCAGGTGAATTGATCCCAGTAAAAGGATTGATTGAAGAACTTAGAGAAGTTAAAAGTGAAACGGAAATTGAAACTATTAAAAAAGCATGTTCTATTTCTGACGCAGCATTCAAGTATATTCTGGGAGAAATCAAACCTGGAATGACAGAAATTGAAGTAGCTAATCTATTAGATTTTCATATGCGCGGTCTAGGTGCAACGGGGGTTTCATTTGAAACGATTGTTGCTAGCGGTATTCGTTCAGCAATGCCTCACGGGGTAGCAAGTCATAAGAAGATTGAAACAGGCGATTTTGTAACAATGGATTTTGGTTGTTACTATGAAGGATATGTTTCGGATATGACGAGAACAATTGCAGTAGGTGAACCAAGTGAAAAGTTAAAAGAAATTTATGCTATTACATTAGAAGCACAATTGAAAGTTATTGATGCAGCTAAACCAGGCATGACTGGTGTCCAATTAGATGCTGTTGCCCGCGATCATATTGCTAAATATGGTTATGGTGAAGCCTTTGGTCATTCAACTGGCCATGGAATTGGATTAGAAATTCATGAAGGACCAAACGTTTCTAAGTTAGCAGAAAAACGATTTGTACCTAGGAATGTCATTACCAATGAACCCGGAATTTATTTACCAGGCTTTGGTGGAGTAAGAATTGAAGACGATTTAGTAATTACTAAAAATGGAAATGAAGTCATCACTCACTCTCCAAAAGAACTTATCATATTATAACGTGATTTAAATCGACAATTTATTAGGCAGAACACTGAAAAAATGATACACTTATACAGAAAAATAGGAACGGACTCATAGGAGGAAATTAAATGATTTCAGTAAATGATTTTAAAACAGGATTAACGATCGAAGTAGACGGCGCAATTTGGCGTGTTGTCGATTTTCAACATGTAAAACCAGGTAAAGGTGCTGCTTTTGTACGTTCAAAACTTAAAAATTTACGTTCTGGTGCAGTACAAGAAAAAACTTTCCGTGCAGGAGAAAAAGTAGCAAAAGCTCAAATTGATAACCGCAAAATGCAGTATTTATATGAAAGTGCTGGCGCATATGTATTTATGGATAATGAGTCATATGAACAAATCGAAATACCAGGTGATTCTATTGTTGAGGAATTAAAATATTTGAAAGAAAATATGGAAGTTCACATTTTAATGTATGATACAGAAGTACTAGGTGTTGAATTGCCAAATACAGTACAATTGCGTGTAGCTGAAACTGAACCTGGTATTCGTGGGGATACTTCTTCAGGTGGAACAAAACCAGCAATTTTAGAAACTGGAACATCCGTAAATGTCCCTTTCTTTATCAATGTGGATGACGTGTTGATTGTCAATACTCAAGATGGTTCTTACGTTTCTCGTGCATAATCATTCGATTTTAAAATGAAATTAGTAAATATAGGAGGTTTGCCAAATGGCTGAAGAATCGACAGTTGCAATAAATGATACTAAAGGTACACTTGGAGAAATTGAAGTAGCTCCTGAGGTAATTGAAGTGATTTCTGGCATTGCTGCAAATAAAGTAGATGGAGTCTATGCAATGCAAGGAAAACTTGCTTCTGGTGTTTCTGAATTGTTTGGTCGAGTAGACCACAAAAAAGGTGTTCATCTAACATCCGATGAAGATGGCTTGAAAGTAGATATTTACTGCTACTTTATTTATGGCGTATCGGTACCAAAAGTTGCTTTAGAAATTCAAGAAAAAGTAAGAGAGCAATTGTTGCAAATGACAGATATAACATTAGCTGAAGTAAATGTTCATATTGTAGGCATTGTCCCAGAAAAAACAGAATTACAAGAATTATTAGATCTTGATCAAGAAGAAGATGGTGACGAATAGTGAGTTTAACACGACGTGATATTAGAGAAAAAGCCTTACAATCACTTTTTCAACTTTCTGCTAATGAAGATTTATCTAAAGAAGAAGCTATGCAACAAGCGTTGACTAGTGAAGATGAGTTAGTTGATGAAGTTGAAACAGTTCTGGTACCAAGTTATTTAGATTTGCTTGTATCAGGTGTAATGGAAAAACAAGATGAGATCGATGAAAAAATCAAATCTCACCTAGAGAATTGGTCATTAAATCGTCTTGCTAAAACAGATTTAATGATTATTCGAATTGCAATCTTTGAGATGATGTATGTTTCAGATGTACCAGACAGAGTTGCATTGAATGAAGCACTAGAAATTACCAAAAAGTACAGTGATGAAAAATCTAGAAAATTTGTTAATGGTGTTTTAGCAAACATAGTAAATGAGAACAGTGAAGATGAAGCTGAATAAGCTTTGTTTTCACTGTTTTTTTTGAATAAGCTACGTTGTATAAAAAGTTTCACGAGATAGATTTGAGGGTGTATCTGATCTAATTCTTATGATAAGATAGATAAGGAAAAGTTTAGTTACTTTAAGTGATATGAAAAGGATGGGATTCTTTATGAGCGCAACAATCATGAGTGGTAAAACATTGGCCGATGAAATGACGATCGAGATGCAAAATGATGTCAATCAACTCAAGGAGAAAGGAATTACTCCTGGCTTAGTTGTCTTATTAGTTGGTGAAGATCCTGCAAGTCAAACGTATGTAAGAAACAAAGAAAAACGTGCAAAAGCATTAGGATTTCATTCACTCATTAAACGCTATCCAATAGATATAACAGAAGAAGAATTACTAAATGAAGTCAATCACTATAATGAAGACCCAGCCTTTCATGGTATCTTAGTGCAACTGCCATTACCTAAACAAATCGATTCAGAAAATGTAGTAAATGCAATCGATTCGGTAAAAGATGTGGATGGTTTCCATCCTATAAACATGGGGAAATTACTAATAGGGAAACCAGATAAAATACCGTGCACACCATATGGCATTATAAAATTGTTGGAGCGTTATCAGGTAGAAATTGAAGGCAAAACAGCAGTGATCATAGGACGCAGTAATATTGTCGGAAAACCGATGGCTCAACTTTTAATGATGAAGAATGCTACAGTAACTGTTGCTCATTCTAGAACAAAAAACTTAGCTGCACTAGCCCGTACGGCTGATATCTTAGTTGTAGCAATTGGCAGAGGACATTTTGTAACAAAAGAATTTATCAAACCAGGTGCTGCGGTGATTGATGTAGGAATGAACCGTGATAAAAACGGAAAATTGATCGGTGATGTCAAAAGTGACGAAGTAGCTGAAGTTGCAGGTTATTTAACTCCTGTTCCCAAAGGTGTAGGACCCATGACTATCACTATGTTGCTTTATCAAACCATTGAAAGTGCAAAAAAGATTGGCGCATTACCAAAAAAAATGTAAGGCATAAAAAATCGTTCTTAAAAAGGCTGAGAATAAGCCAGATTTAACGATAATTAAAAACAACGAATAAAGAGCTGTTTTCAATTTATGCAATGCTGTTAAGAGGAGTGAATAAATTGTCAAATGATTACTTGACGGTCACCGCATTGACTAAATACATTAAACGAAAATTTGAACGGGACCCTTATTTAGAACGAATCTATTTGACAGGAGAAATTTCTAACTTTCGAAATAGGGCAAATGCTCATCAATACTTTAGTTTAAAAGATGATCATGCCAAGATTTCTGCAATTATGTTTAAAGCAGCTTTCCAAAAACTTAAATTTACTCCTGAAGAAGGAATGAAAGTACTGGTTATTGGACGGATCTCGTTATACGAGGCAAGTGGAAATTATCAAATAACGATTGAACATATGGAACCAGATGGAGTTGGCGCTCTCTACCAAGCTTTAGAAGAAATGAAGAAAAAACTTAAAAATGAAGGGCTTTTTGATGCTCCAAAACAATTGATTCCTACTTTCCCTAAACGGATTGCGGTAGTAACGAGCCCTAGCGGTGCAGTAATACGGGATATTATGACTACAATAAAAAGACGATTTCCTATAGTTCAATTGGTTATTTATCCTACTCTTGTACAAGGAAATAAAGCGGCAGATGCAATTGTGTCAAGTATCCGTATGGTAGAAGAAAAAGGTGATTTTGACACAATGATCCTTGCACGTGGTGGGGGTTCGATTGAAGATCTATGGCCTTTCAACGAGGAGAAAGTTGCACGTGCGATATTTGGAGCTCAAACACCGATCATTTCTTCTATAGGGCATGAAACAGATACGACCATTTCGGATTTAGTGGCAGATGTGCGTGCTGCAACTCCGACTGCAGCAGCAGAAATTTCTGTTCCTTTGTTGTCTGATGAGTTGATCAAAATTGAACAATTAAAATTGCGGCTTGTTCAAAGCTATGCGCGAAAAGTGGAAATCTTAAATCAACGGTTAACAAGCCAGTTGAATTCTTATATTTTTAATCAACCGCAGCGGTTATATGAGGGGTATGCTCAAAAGTTAGATTTGTTAACTGAAAGGCTCGTTCGAGCAATGGAAGAAAAAAATCAGCAATTAAAAAATGATCTTAACGTACACATGTTGCAGTTAAATGCACAAAATCCGGCACAGTTAGTCAAACAAAAGCACAGTGATTTAAGTGTAATGAACAGGCAATTGACGACTCAAATGGAATGGTATATGGAAAATCAGACTAAGCGATTTCAATACGCTGTTCAATCGCTAGATTATCTAAGCCCTTTAAAAATTATGAATCGCGGCTACAGTTATGCGACAAAAGATGGTAAGGTTATTAAAGACAGTAAACAAGTTGAAGTAGAAGATAAGATACACATTCATTTGCACAAAGGAAGTTTTGAGGCAAAAGTGATAAAGAAAGAAGAGGAATCTAAATGAGTACAGCAAAGAAATTAAAATTTGAAGAAGCCATGCAGCAATTAGAAGAAATCGTAACAAACTTGGAACGTGGAGATGTTCCGTTGGAAGAAGCATTGGATCAATTTCAAAAAGGCGTTAGTCTAAGTAAATTTTGTAAGGAGACTTTACAAAATGCAGAACAAACCCTAACGAAAATAGTCGATGAAAACGGCAAAGAAAAATTGTTTGAGGATGAAAGTGAAAGCAATTAAGAAAAGAGGGCCGATATGAATTTAAAGTCTTTTAAAGATAACGTGATTCCATCATTTGAAGAGGAAATGCTTGGATATATTGGAGAGAATGGAACTGAAAAAGAACCATTACATGAAGCCATGTTTTATTCCTTGGAAGCTGGTGGGAAAAGAATTCGACCTTTGCTTCTTTTAGCAACGATTCAATCGTTGGGCGGCGATAGTAGAAATGGGTATGCCGTGAGTGCGGCTCTAGAGTTTATCCATACGTATTCCTTGATTCATGATGATTTGCCAGCTATGGATAATGATGATTTGCGTAGAGGAAAACCGACAAGTCATATTGTTTATGGTGAAGATACAGCAATTTTAGCTGGTGATGCTTTGCTAACACAAGCTTTTGAGATCATTGCGGCATCAGATGCTTCTCCAGAAAAAAAAGTGAAATTGATTCTAGCATTAGCAAAATCTGCTGGTCCAGAAGGTATGATTTTAGGGCAAATGGCAGATATTCAAGGTGAAAAAAAAGACTTAAACTTGGAAGAATTGCAATTTATTCATCGAAATAAAACCGGTGAATTGTTAAAATTTCCCATTTACGCAGCATGTGTAATTGCTGACGCAGCAACAGATGTAGAAGAGCAATTGATGGGGTATGCTGAACATATAGGATTAGCTTATCAAATTCGCGATGACATTTTGGATGTGATCGGAAATGTAGAAGAAATCGGCAAAAACACTGGGATGGATGCAGTACACAATAAGAGCACTTATCCAGGTTTGTTAACACTTGAAGGAGCTAAAAAGGCTTTAAATCAAGAGCTAACAGCTGCAAAATTAAACTTATTGACTGTGGAACAAATTAGTCGAGATTCAGATAGACCGGTTCAAATTAATTTATTGGTAGAAATTATTGATCTTTTGGTGATCGATTAAAAAGGTGGGAACCGTCACATGAAAAAAGAACGAGTAGATATCCTCTTAGTCGAACAAGGACTTGTAGAGTCTATTGAAAAAGCTAAAAGTATCATTATGGCTGGTCAGGTATATACAGAAAAAGAAGAGCGGATCGATACTGCTGGGGAAAAAATTCCTTCTGAGACGAAGCTTCATTTAAAAGGAAAACACTCTCGTTATGTCAGTCGAGGCGGATTCAAATTAGAAAAGGCTATGAAAGTTTTTGATGTGACCATTAAAGACAAAACCATGTTAGATATTGGTTCTTCTACTGGAGGATTTACAGATGCTGCTTTGCAACACGGAGCTAAATTGAGTTATGCTTTAGATGTAGGGACGAATCAGTTAGCTTGGAAACTACGCCAAGATCCAAGAGTCGTAGTGATGGAGCAAACGAACTTTAGGTATTGCAAGCCAGAAGATTTTTCAAAAGGCAGACCCAATTTGTCATCTATTGACGTTTCATTTATTTCTTTACGCGTGATTCTCCCCGTGCTAAAAAACATAATTGCTTCTGGTGGAGATGTATTGGCTTTGATTAAACCTCAATTTGAGGCACATCGTGAAGATGTTGGTGAAAAAGGAATTGTCAGTGATAAACAAGTTCATGAGCAAGTTTTGACAGATATGCTTTCATTTGCAACAAACATTGGATACGATGTAATGAATTTGACATTTTCTCCTATTACAGGCGGAGAAGGCAACATTGAATTTTTAGCTCATTTAAAATGGAATGACAAAACAAAAGGTGATCTTGCTGGGTCTGTCGAGATAGAATCTGTTTTAAGAGAAGCATACGCTACATTAAAAAATGAAAAAAAATAAGATAACGGATGTACTAGCTAAGATTGGTACATTCGTATTTTATTTTTAATTTTTAGGGCTTTTTGTTTTGATTTCTTTTATTTTTTCTTTTCTATCTGAATTAAGTGCGCTATGATAGGAGTATTAAATGAATAATAGTGGTTATGAAAATGAGGTGGAAACATGAAAAAGAGAGAACGTCATCATTTGTTACAAGAGTTGATTAAAGAAAATGTTATTGAAAAACAAGAAGACTTTGTACGTATATTAGAAGAAAAGGGTATAGAAGTAACACAAGCAACTATTTCGCGTGATATTAAAGAACTCCAATTAGTTAAAGTTCCCTCTCAAACAGGAGGATATCAATATAGTTTACCGCCTGATATTCAATATGATACATCGAAAAAGTTGGAACGTTTATTTAAAGATGCTTTTGTTTCTATGGATACGCAAGATTGTTTTCTGCTCATTCGAACCATTCCTGGAAATGCTTTTGCTCTAGGCAGTTTAATTGATACTTCAAATTTTGACAGTGTCTTTGGAGCTATCTCAGGAGATGATACAGTACTGATTATTTGCCGTTCTAATGAAGAAGCACTCCAGTTGAAAAATCATTTTATACAATTAATTTAAGAAAGCAAGAAAGAAGTATTGGAGGTGTTAAACAGTGCTTCAGGAATTAACAATTAAAGATTTTGCAATCATACAAGATTTGAATCTTAGTTTTAACCGTGGTATGACTGTTTTAACCGGAGAAACAGGGGCAGGAAAATCGATTATTATTGATGCGGTTGGGCTGCTTGCAGGTGGAAGAGGATCCAGTGAATTTATTCGTCATGGTGCAACTAAATGTGTTCTAGAAGCGTTATTTTCATTAGAAGGAAATTCCATTACTTATAAGTTACTAAAAGACTATGATATTGATAGTGAAGAAGATAGTGTGATTATTCAGCGTGACATTCATCGTAGTGGTAAAAACGTTTGTCGAATCAATGGTCGTTTAGTAACGATCGCTACCTTGCGTCTAATTGGAGAATCGATTATTGACATTCACGGACAAAACGAACATCAAGAATTAATGAATCCAGAACGTCATTTAAGTATGTTAGATCATTTTGGTGATCAGAAATTAGTAATGTTAAAAAAGAATTATCAAGAAACTTATGCAGACTATAAAAAAGTAAAAAAAGCCTTTGATAAATGGCAAAATGGAGAACAAGAATTAGCACAACGATTAGATATGCTTCAGTACCAGACAAATGAAATTGAAATGGCTGAACTTCTTGATGGTGAGGAAGAAGAGCTGTTGGAAGAAAAAAATTTATTAGCCAATTATCAAAAAATCATGTCAGCATTATCGATGAGTTACGACGCTTTGCAAGGAGATGAAGTCAACGGGATTGACTTGATTGGAAATGCTATGACTGAAATGAGTTCTCTCGAAGAAATAGATGAAAAATACAAAGTCTTGTCAGAAGCGATTTCAAGTAGTTACTTTCAGCTCCAAGAAGCTGCTAGTGATATTTTAAGAGAAATGGATCAAACAGCATATGATGAGGATCGCCTTAATGAAATTGAAAAAAGACTTGAGAGCATCAAACAACTAAAGCGTAAATATGGCGATTCTATTGCAGATATCAAAGCGTATTATGAAAAAATTGCGGCAGAATTAAATCAAATTATGAATCGTGAAAATCATCTGACGAATATGACGAAAGAGTTATCCAGTTTATCGAAAGAATTGATTAAGCGAGGTAGCGAGCTTTCTGAAAAGCGTAGAGTGGTAGCCAAAAAAATTGAACAAGCCATTCATGAACAGTTAAAAGAACTGTATATGGAAAAAGTAGTATTTGAAGTTCAATTTTTTAAACCGATTCAAGATTTTGCAAGTGAAATTGCGCATGAGTCTGGCTTTGATGAGGTAGAATTCTATATTGCTACAAACATGGGGGAACCGTTAAAACCTTTAGCTAGGGTAGCCTCTGGAGGAGAATTGTCTCGCATGATGCTAGCGATGAAAACCATTTTCTCTAAATCTCAAGGCATCACTAGTATCATATTTGATGAGGTAGATACCGGTGTTAGTGGACGAGTCGCTCAAGCGATTGCAAATAAAATTTATATGGTAGCTGTTCATTCCCAAGTCCTCTGCATTACGCATTTGCCTCAAGTAGCTGCAATGGCAGATAACCATTTATATATTTCAAAAAGTGTGGAAAATGATCGTACAAAAACGCATGTCAATTCTTTAGTATCTTTAGAAAAAATTAAAGAAATTGCGCGTATGTTAGCAGGTACTGAAATAACAAAACTGACTTTAGAACATGCTAAAGAATTAACTGTTTTAGCTGAGACAGAAAAACAAAAGCAAAAGCAATTGAATTAAAAGTAAAGAATCCTTTAACCAACGAATTTTTTAGTCCGTTGGTTAGAGGATTCTTTTTATTAGAACGGGTATAGAAGCATAAAGTAGCATTTTTTACCATCGAATAGTTGTAAGTAGTTTCTCTAAAGTGTGTTTTTCATTGTCACTCAATCCCCAAGATTCGAGTTCTTTTCTTATATCTGTTAAAAGACCGTATTCTCGAACAAAACCGTTCAAACGTGCAGCAATAGTTGAATCAACATAATCAGTATAGGTTGGAAAAAGGTTGCTTACTGATTCAAGAGCTTTAGGGTAACGTTTCATAAAATATTTTTGATGATGATCTTCTGCTCGATAAAAGTGAGTGTACGGGAGAAATTCAGTTTGTATTTGTTTATTGTATTTCTTTTCCCAGTTTTTTTTGACCTGAGTAGCAGTCTTTTGTTGTTCAGAATCATGATAAAACACAATTGAAAGATACTGGCGCCCTTTATAGTTGCGGTCTTTAACAGCATCATGACTGTCCCAAAATAAATTTAAAATATCTGAGTAACAAATAACCTCAGGATCAAAATCAATTTCTAGCGTCTCAGAATTGTCTCCAATGGATCTATAGGTAGGATTAGGTAAAGTACCACCAGCGTAACCAACACGTGTTCGAATGACGCCAGGAAGATGGCCAAAATGACTATCGGGTCCCCAAAAGCACCCCATACTAAAGGTAGCAGTTTGAGTACTATTCGATTGTCTATCAAAATTTTTCATGTTGTAAACCTCCAAATATAAAAATAAAAACCACCTGAAACGATTTTAGCAAAATCATTTCAGGTGGTGAACTTTAACTCATAGTAATTAGTTTAGCTAGAACAGGTATAAATCCTGCAGCTAACATTGCAATCAGCATAATCCAGACAAACACTTTAGTGAAACGTTGTGTTTTAGAGACTGATTTTTTGTTTTTTGTAGCCACGAGGTAATCCCCCACTTTCATATGGATATTTCTTACAGTTTACATCAAATAAGCAGAAAGAATCAAGAGGCTATTAAAAATAATCTTTTTTTCTTAATATCCAAACGGTTAATCCGCATATTGCAAGACTGATGAAGCAGAGTATCCAAAAAGCACCTGGAGTATCTTCAAATGGGAGTGTCACGTTCATACCCCAAAGTGCTCCGATAATATTTGGGATTGTTAAAACGATAGTGATGGACGTTAACACTTTCATAATATTATTTAAATTGTTTGAAATAACAGAAGAAAAGATAGCACTGATTTGTTCTAACATTTTATTAGACTGGCGAATCATTGCTTCAGCTTGTTGATTTTCAATAACAACGTCATGTAAAAAGGAAAGAATGCTTTTATCTGTATTAAAACGCTCGATAGCTTTTAAGCGTTTGAAAATCGGATGATTGCTTTCAATAGCAGTACTAAAATAGACCAAACTCTTTTGTAGAGACATCAAAATAAATAATTGGCGGTTTTTAGAAGTCTTTGTAATGGTGTCTTCTAATTTTTCAATTTTAGCATTAATTTCTTTTAAATAAGTAATGTAATCAGAAGATATGTGCCAAGCAATATCAAGCAAAAAACGCTCTTGATTGGTACTAGATATTGGGAAGTTCGGCTTATTTTCAATCATACTTGAAATAAAATCAGGTGTACGAACAGCAGCTGTAATAACGGTTTTAGCTGTCATAATAACTGCTAAAGGCCTGGTAACATATTCACTATCGTTTTGGTTACTGGTTACTTTTAATGGATAAAGAAACATAGCTAATGAAGAACTCTCGCTTTCATCTAATTCTAAATTTTCATGTCTTGAAACCTCATCTGGATCCAAAACACTAGAAAGATAGTCTTTTGGGAACCCAAAATGTTTAACCACTCGATTGATTTCATCAGATGTCGGATTAGATAGGTGTAGCCACTCCACATGAGTAAAATCAGTGTCATGGACAACTTCACCTTTAGTTGTTGTATAATAAGAATGAATCATAGCAAACGCTCCTTGAAATAAGATTAATAGAAGATACGATAAAGAAATAAAATCTACTCTACTCCCTAGTTTACACTAAGCAGGATGAAAAAAGTTAAAAAGTGTTTTTTGTTAGAAGGAAAAATGTACTTTCACTCAAAAGACACAACAATTTTTGAATAAAAGTTTATAAATCGTATTTCAACTTAAAAAAATGGTTGTATCTTGAGTGGGAAAATAAATAAGTTAACAGAATATATGAAACAACTTTTCATTTCTCGCTTTTTTTGCTAGGATAGTAAGGGACAAAGAAATAATAATTAGTTAAATAGAGGTTGAAGAGAAGGGAGTTCAAATAAATATGAGTAAGCAACAAATTGGTGTAGTTGGAATGGCTGTTATGGGGAAAAACTTGGCTTTAAACATTGAAAGCAGAGGTTATACTGTATCTGTTTATAATCGAACTACTTCTAAAACAGAAGCCGTTATTGCAGAAAACCCAGGTAAAAAATTAGTATTGACTCGTACAGTTGAAGAGTTTGTAGATTCTCTTGAAAAACCAAGACGTATTTTGTTAATGGTACAAGCAGGTAAAGGAACGGATGCAACCATCCAATCTTTATTGCCGCATCTTGATGAAGGAGATGTATTGATTGACGGAGGAAATACCTTCTTTAAAGATACAATTCGTCGCAGTGAAGAACTAGCAGAATCAGGTGTGAACTTTATTGGCACAGGTGTTTCTGGTGGAGAAGAAGGCGCGCTTAAAGGGCCAGCTATTATGCCAGGTGGGCAAAAAGAAGCTTACGATCTTGTTGCACCTATCCTTGAACAAATTGCTGCTGTAGCTGAAGATGGCGAAGCTTGTGTTACGTACATCGGACCAAATGGAGCAGGACACTATGTTAAAATGGTTCATAATGGTATTGAGTATGGCGATATGCAATTGATTGCTGAATCTTATCACTTGTTACGTAATGTTGCAGGGTTATCAGTTGAAGAAATAGCTGAAGTATTTGCTGAATGGAACAAAGGCGAATTAGATAGTTTCTTAATTGAAATCACAGCAACAGCTTTAACTAAAAAAGATCCTGAAACTGGAAAACCAATGGTCGATATCATTTTAGATCGTGCTGGAAATAAAGGTACAGGCAAATGGACATCACAAAGTGCATTAGATTTAGGTGTACCACTACCATTGATTACAGAATCTGTTTTTGCACGTTATATCTCAGCATTAAAAGAAGAACGTGTTGAAGCAAGTAAGGTTTTACCAAAACCAGCTAGTTATTCATTTGATGGAGATAAAGCTGAATTGGTTGAAAAAATCAGACAAGCTTTATACTTTAGTAAAATCATGAGTTACGCTCAAGGATTTGCGCAAATGCGTACAGCTAGTGAAGAGTATGATTGGAATTTACAATACGGTGAAATAGCTAAAATTTTCCGTGCCGGATGTATTATTCGTGCTCGTTTCTTGCAAAAAATTACAGATGCTTATGATCGTAAAGCAGATCTTAAAAACTTGATGTTGGACGATTACTTTATGGATATCACTAAAAATTACCAAGACTCTGTTCGTGATGTGATTGGTATTGCTGTTAAATCAGGTGTACCTATCCCAACGTTCTCTTCAGCAATTGCTTATTATGATTCATATCGTACTGCTGATCTGCCTGCAAATATCATTCAAGCGCAACGTGATTATTTCGGAGCACACACATACGAAAGAACAGATAAAGCTGGAACTTTCCACTTTGACTGGTATGGAAATGAAGGAGAAGAACAACTGTAAGACGTTGTTTTTCTAAAATAGATCGTAAAAAAGAGGCTGAAATTATATTTTCAGTCTCTTTTTGTATGACAAAAAATAATGAAAGTACCGATTAAATAATAGACAACTGTCGAATTGCTTAAGAAACTCTTAAAGGTGAGTTTTAAGGTTCTCATTTATTTCTAATTTATGGTAAAATGATAACGGACACATTAAAAATTGATTGTGAAAAACTATTTATCATGGTATCGTAACAAGAGCAAAAGAGACAAAAATAGGGATTTTAGAGGAGCAGGTGTACACTAACATGAACAAAATTTTAATTATTGAAGATGAAAAAAATCTGGCTCGTTTTGTAGAACTAGAATTAAAACATGAAGGCTACGCAACAGAGGTTCGTTACAATGGACGTACAGGATTAGAAGCTGCAGTTGCAGAAGATGCACATTGGGATGTTATTTTATTAGACTTAATGCTACCAGAACTAAATGGAATAGATGTTTGTCGTCGTATTAGACAAGTAAGTAATGTGCCTATTATTATGATGACTGCTAGAGATTCAGTTATTGACCGTGTATCTGGTTTAGATCATGGTGCAGATGACTATATTGTTAAACCATTCGCTATCGAAGAATTATTAGCACGTTTGCGCGCATTATTCCGCCGTATTGAGATTGAAAGTGAACAAAATATCACAAAACAAACAACAGTTACGTATAGAGATTTAACGGTTGAAAAAGAAAACCGTGTCGTACGTCGTGGTGATGAAGTTATTGAATTAACTAAGCGTGAATATGAATTGTTGCTAGAGTTAATGGAAAATGTGAATGTTGTTTTAGCTCGTGATGTATTATTGAATAAAGTTTGGGGATACGAAACTGAAGTTGAAACAAATGTCGTAGATGTATATATTCGTTACCTAAGAAATAAAATTGACGTTCCGAATGTTGATAGCTACATTCAAACCGTTCGCGGGACAGGTTATGTGATGCGTTCGTGAGATTCTCGTTCTATGACAAAAATAAGGAAGGAAAGAAAAGAAAACGATTATCCTTAAAATGGAAATGGACTATTGGAGCAACACTTGCAATATTCTTAACGTTTTCGATTTTTTCAATTGCTATTTTTGTAGGTTTTAGACAAATTATGTTCACACAAGAGGAAGAAAATTTTAGAGAAGTTTTATTTGGAGCAGCTAGTCGTCTAGTTGATGAAAATAAAATAACAGATAGTGATTCTACAGCTCTATCAAAGTCAACGGTTTACTCTGCGTTTAATCCCTCTTACTTTCCAGATATTATGGAGCTAAATGGAGAATATGATCAGAGAAATACAACATTTGAAGATTCTGGAAATTACGAAGATACTTTATATGCCAAAATGAATGAAGAAGATGTCATCGTAAGGGTTTATACTCCAACATCACGTTTGCTTTTTGAATCAAAATTAGGCGATTTTTCTTTTGAAGAAAGCTCGGAACCAGTTATCAAGATGATCGATGTAAATGGTGAAGAGGGTTATTATGGAGTTGCGCCTGTTATTTCTGATGAGACACAACAAATCATTGGATATGTACAAGTTATCGATGGGATGTCAGATTACCATAATATGATTGAGGTCACATTTATTAGTTTAGTAGCTATGAGTTCTGCTGCTCTTATTTTTAGTGGTATTTTAGGTTACTTCTTGGCATCAAATTTTTTGAAGCCGATAAAAAACATTACAAAAACAATGAATGACCTCAGACAAGATACGCAATCGACTTCTAGAATTGAAGTAGTTGAAGGAAACGATGAATTGGATCATCTATCTATTGTCTTTAATGATATGCTGGATAAAATGCAAAAGTATATTGAGCAACAGAAACAATTTGTTGAAGATGTTTCTCATGAATTAAGAACACCAGTTGCTGTGATGGAAGGTCATTTGAAACTATTAGATCGGTGGGGTAAAAATGATCCTGAGATCTTAGATGAATCACTTTCTGCTTCATTACAAGAAATCACACGGATGAAAAGTTTGGTTCAGGAAATGTTAGATTTATCTAGAGCTGAGCAAGTAGAAATTCATTATAAAAATGAAAAAACGGCTATAAAACCGATTATTCAACAAACTTATAATAATTTTAAAATGATTCATCCAGACTTTGTTTTTAATTTGGACGATGATATCAATGAAGAAGTATATGTTTCTATTTACCGAAATCATATTGAACAAATCTTGATTATTTTACTAGATAATGCAGTGAAATATTCTACTGATCGTAAAGAAGTCCATATTTCAGTTGCAAATGATGATCGAGAAGTCCAAATTGCCATTCAAGACTTTGGAGAAGGAATGACTCCAGAAGACGCTGAAAAGATTTTCAATCGTTTTTATCGTATTGATAAAGCTCGTAGCAGACATAAAGGCGGAAATGGTCTTGGTCTAGCGATAGCTAAAGAATTATTAAGTGGATACAACGGCACGATCACTGTAGAAAGTGTTTTAGACTATGGTTCAATATTTAGAATCACATTGCCTATCTACAAAGATGAAGTATAAAAAAAATACCTACTCATTCGAGTAGGTATTTTTTTTAACGATTTTTTTGTTGTTTGCCGGCATTTCTACCGCGGCCATTTGTTTTGTTTGATGGTTGATTTAAAACTTTAGATTGTTGTGCAACAGGTTCAGCTTGTTTAATCGTCCGTTTTGGTTTAGCAGGACGTTTTTTAGCTTCTGCTTCAACTTGTGCTTTGATCCTAGGTTTAAAAATAAAATTAGTAATAAGTGTTTGGAAGACTGCAAAAATTCCTCCAACAAACCAATACAACCCTAACCCAGCAGGTGATGTAAATGAAACCATTAAAATCATAATTGGGCTAACGTACATCATTGTACGCATTTGTTTCTTTTGTTCCTCAGGAAGTCCAATCATAGAGACATAAGATTGAACAAAATAGACAGCACCGGCTGCGATAGCAAGAGCAATATTTTGATCTCCTAAACTAAAGCCTAAGAATGTACTATTTCCTATTTCTTTAGACAAATTGATTGCTTGGAACATAGCTGTAAATATCGGCATTTGAATCAATAATGGTAAACATCCGATACCACCTAACATACTCATGTTGTTATCTTTATAAAGACTCATGAGTTCTTGTTGAGCAGCAGCTTTTTCTTCAGCTGTAACAGCAGATTTTTGTTTCTTCTGGACTTCTTCCATTTCTGGTTTGATCAAGGCCATTTTTTCTTGTTGTATAATAGATTTTTTTGATTGGCTTAAATTTAAAGGTAAAATAATTAAGCGGACGACTAATGTAATGACAATAATAGCTAGTCCATAACTACCTCCTAATAATTCAGCAAGTTGAATTATCACTTGTTGCGTTGGAACCACTAGAAATTCGTAAATAAAACCACTAGGGTTTCCATCTGAGTCATGACCCATACAACCAGACAAAAAAACCATAACGCTTAATAGCGTTCCTGATAAAAGTAATTTCTTGAAATTTTTCATTGTTCACAATCCTTCATTTTTAAAGTAAGTAGCATTACTTACTATACAGGATTCAGGAATGGTTTTCAATTGCTTATTATGAACTTATCTCTGACAGGCAAAGAGGAAAGTTCTTCTATAGTGATAGAATCAACTTGCCCACTGGGTGAAGGGGAATTTCTTATTTTTTCTATAAATTTGTCTATTTTTTCTTCATCGCCATTAGCTTCTATATAAACGCTTCCATCTGATTCATTACGAACAATGCCGTAGACGTCAAACTGATCAGCTACTACTTTGGTTGAATAACGAAAGCCAACGCCTTGAACAAGTCCTGTTACACGAATCGAAACCTTTTTCATAGAAATCCCTCCATTACTATTGTCTTCTATTGAAGACTCTATTGGTTTATTAACTGGAAAAAGAAACTCTTTGACTAATGTAAAAAAAGAACTCATCCTAAACCTCCTTAATATAATAGTACTTGTTTAAGTTATTGTAACGAGTGAATTAAATTTGGTCAATCATTCTTGATGCTAATTAATAAAAAAGAACAAACTTTTGGTTTTGTTGCATTGAGTATAGAGATACCTTACAATGGATGCACAATGGTCACAGGGAAAAGTAAAAGTATCAGCAGGTTTAAGTATAGAAAGGAATAAACATGAAGACATTAATTATTGCCGAAAAACCAAGTGTAGGAAAAGAAATTGCACGAGTATTAGGAGCAACTCAAAAAAGCAAGACACATATTGAAGGAAATGACGTTATTGTAACGTGGGCATTAGGCCATTTATTGGGGTTGAAAATGCCAGAAGATTATAAAGCAGAGTGGGCAACGTGGGACTTAAATGTCTTACCGCTTATTCCAGAAAAAATGACAACTAAACCGTTAACGAATACCAGAAGCCAATTAAAAGCAATCAAACAACTGGCTAATCGAAAAGATATTGGTTCAGCAGTAATTGCGACGGATGCTGGACGTGAAGGAGAATTGGTTGCAAGATGGATATTAGAGTATGTTCATTTTAATAAACCAGTAAAAAGACTGTGGATCTCATCGCAAACCGATAAGGCTATTAAAGATGGATTTAATCAATTGCAACCGAGTAAAAAATACGATACATTATACGATTCTGCAGTTGCGCGTTCAGAAGCAGACTGGTTAATTGGTCTAAACGTTACTAGAGCATTGACTGTGAAGTATCAAGATAATTTATCAGCTGGACGGGTACAAACACCTACGTTAGCCATGGTACGTAAGCAAGAAGCCAAAATACAGTCTTTCGTTCCAGAAACTTTTTATACGGTGCAATTGACAGTCGATGGTAAAAAAGCTGTGTTGCAAGAGGGAGCTCCACGTAAGTTTAATGACCGAGAAAAAGCCGAGAAGCTAGTATCATCGTTAAAAGACAAACCAGTAACAGTTGTAGATATAAAAGAAAAACAGTCGGTTCAACAAGCGCCAATGCCATATGATTTAACTGAACTTCAACGCGAAGCTAACCAACGCTACCAATTTTCAGCAAAGAAAACACTTAGTTTAATGCAGACCTTATATGAACGTCATAAAGTGCTATCTTATCCAAGAACAGATTCAAAGTATTTGACTCAAGACATGGTAGGAACTATGAAAGAACGAGTTATGGCGATTCAAGGATTTGCTCCTGAAGAAGCTAAAGGGATTTTGAAAAGAGGAGCTCAAGTAACTCAAAAAGGTGTTTTTAATACTGCTAAAGTGACAGATCATCATGGTATTATTCCTACTGAAGAACGCCCACGTCCAGAAAAAATGGAAGCAGATGAGTTGAAAATTTATCGCATGGTTGTGGAACGTTTTATTGGACTTTTTTTACCAGCTTATAAAGTCTCTAAGACAACGGTTGTTTTTTCAGTAGCAGGTATCTTATTTAGTCTACAACAAGAAACCGTACTTGAAAAAGGCTGGAAAAAGGACGTTCCAAAACAATCAGAAAATGTGTATAAACTAAACGAACAATTAATGCGTACAGCTTATACCATTCAAAAACAGTTGACTCAAGCGCCAGCTCGATTGTCTGAAGGTACCTTGCTGCAAAATATGGAAAAGAATGGGTTAGGAACACCTGCAACTCGTGCTGAGATCATTGAAAAACTGATTAGCAGCGAGTTAATGGAACGAAATCAAAATAAGCTAAGCACAACGCCTAAAGGACAACAATTGCTAACATTAGTAAACCCTGCATTAGTGACTCCTGAACTAACAAGCAAATGGGAGAAGTCCTTGGAAGAAATCTCAAATGGTGGTTTAAAAAAAGAGGACTTCTTAAAGCAAATAAAGAATGAAACTGCTCGATTAGTAACAGAAATCAAAACAAGTACGCAAACGTATAAAGATCATGCATTAACTAACAAGATCTGTCCTGACTGCGGTGAATTGTTGAAAGAACGAAGTGGCCGTGATGGAAAATTACTCATTTGTAGCAGTTCAACTTGTTCGTACAAACGTAGAAAAGATCCGAAAGTATCTAATCACCGCTGTGCACAGTGCCATCGGAAAATGGAAATCCATGAAGGCAAAAATGGAAATTATTTTAAGTGCAAATATTGTAACATTACTGAAAAATTAGAAGGAAAAAGTAGTAAGAAACCTAGCAAACACGAAACAAAGAAATTAATGCAAAAAATAAACAATCAACAAGAAGAAGTAGAAAGCCCGTTGGCGTTAGCCATGAAAGCTGCAATGGCAAAAAAAGATAATTAAATTTGGATTTAGGAAAGGATGGAATAAGGCAAGAAAGATTGTCTATTTCATCCTTTTACTGCATTCCGTTTAAGAGTAATTTTGTGTATAATCAAAGAAGAGTATAAGGAGGGAAGAAAATCGTGGCAGTGAAAAAAAAGACTAGCACAACTAAAAAGAACGCAAATTATCGTTTCTCTTTTGAAATTATTGGCTTGATATTTATTATTTTAAGTATTTTTTCAGCTTCAAAAACTGGCTTTGCGGGTGTTTTTAGTGCAAATCTATTTCGTTTTTTTGTAGGAAATACATTTATCGTAGCATCCATTTTAGTAGGGATTTATGGTGTGTATCTAGTATTTAAAGGTAAAGAACCTCCTTTTAAAAACAAACGTATCATGGGATTTTTACTTATTTACAGCAGTTTACTATTAATATTGCATGCCCGTTTATTTGCTCCTATTATCCATTCAGATATGAACATCATCTCAGCTACTTTTCGTTTTTTCATGACAGACATGGCAAATAACGAAATTACCCAATCGCTTGGTGGGGGTATGATTGGAGCCATTTTTTATGCGATCAGCTATTTTTTATTTTCTCAATGGGGTACTTATTTTATAGCAGGACTTAGTTGCTTTTTTGGACTGTTTTTATTATTTCAACTATCGTTTAAAACTTTTTTGAAAAAAACTGGTCAGCTATTTCTAATGATCTGGGAGAAATTAAAATCAGCTTTAAATCATTTTAAGACGGCTATCCATCAAAAAACAAGTAGATTAAAAGAGACTCCCAAAGCTGAGGGGGTAAAAGTTAGCAAGAAAAATAAGGAAAATACAGTCAAAGCAGTATCAACTACAAATGAAGACGATCAATCAGTCACTAAAGATAAAAATGAGCAATTGCAGCTAGAAATTGACAGCTATCAAAATCGTGTTGAAAAACCGGCGACTAAGGAAGCAGCAGATGCTGATTTTGAAGAGAATGAAAGCGAAACGATCGATTTTGAGATAGGGGCTGAAAGAGAAAATAAAGATTATCAATTGCCTCCTTCACATCTGTTGAATGAAATACCGCAAAATGATCAAACAAACGAGTATGCGCTTATCCAAAAAAATGTAAAAAAATTAGAAGAAACATTCCAAAGTTTCGGAGTGGACGCCAAAGTTACTAAAGCAAACTTAGGTCCAGCTGTAACAAAATATGAAGTTCAACCTGCTGTTGGGGTAAAAGTGAGTAAAATAGTCAATCTCAGTGATGACATTGCTCTGGCATTAGCAGCAAAAGATATCCGAATTGAAGCGCCTATTCCTGGGAAATCATTTATTGGGATCGAAGTTCCAAATAGCGAGGTGAGCTTGGTTTCGTTTAGAGATGTTATTGAAGGTCAAGTTCACAATAAAGAAAAAATGTTAGAAGTTCCGCTTGGAAGAGACATATCCGGAAACATCACTATGGCAGATTTATCTAAAATGCCTCACTTGCTTGTTGCAGGGTCTACGGGTAGTGGGAAGTCTGTTTGTATTAATGGTATCATCACTAGTTTATTGATGAAAGCTAAACCAAACGAAGTGAAATTAATGATGATCGATCCTAAAATGGTAGAGTTAAATGTATACAACGGGATTCCACATTTGTTGACTCCTGTTGTAACAAATCCTAAAAAGGCAGCTCAAGCTTTGCAAAAAGTCGTTACTGAAATGGAAAGAAGATATGAACTATTTGCGGCCAGTGGAATGCGAAACATTACTGGTTATAATCAACATTTGCAAACCTATAATGAAGAAAACGGAGAAAATTATCCAACGTTGCCTTTCATAGTGGTAATTGTAGATGAACTAGCTGACTTGATGATGGTAGCTAGTAATGAAGTTGAAGATGCCATCATCCGGTTAGCACAAATGGCTAGAGCTGCTGGCATTCATATGATTTTAGCAACTCAAAGACCCAGTGTAGATGTTATTACCGGTATCATCAAAGCGAATGTACCTTCACGTATTGCTTTTGCTGTTTCAAGTGGTGTTGATTCTAGAACGATAATCGATGGCAGTGGAGCAGAAAAATTGTTGGGTAGAGGAGATATGCTATTTTTACCAATGGGCGAAAATAAGCCTGTCCGTGTACAAGGGGCATTTATTTCAGATGAAGAAGTTGAGCATATAGTGACTTTCGTAACGGATCAACAAGGTGCAAATTACGTAGAAGAAATGATGCCGACTGAAGAAACTAAGACTATGGAAAGTGAAGTACAAGACGATGTCTACGAAGATGCTGTGGCTTTGATTGTTGAAATGCAGACAGCGAGTATTTCCTTATTGCAACGTCGTTTTAGGATTGGATATAACCGCGCGGCTCGGTTGATTGATGAAATGGAAATGCGAGGCATTGTTGGTCCATCAGAAGGAAGTAAGCCTCGTAAGGTGAACATTACAAGGCTTACTGGTGAGGATCATTTGACAGAAACAGAAGCAGACCAATATTAATAAATAACACTCGTTTGATAGCAATCTATTTAACGAGTGTTTTTTTTGGAACGTGCACTTTTTGTTAGTCATTTGGTCCATATGCAAACGAAACGAGCACTAATACATTAGAAATCAATTAAAAACTGAACAATTTTAAGCTAAAACGTTTTCAACAATCATATTTGTTGTTTATTTTTTAAAATAAAGATGGTACTATAAATGCGAGGATGAATTGATGCTAATTTAATTCATACTAAAAAATTATTGGGGGTTTTTTGAGTGAAGAGTAGAAATTTTAAGAGTTTATTGACTCTGGGTCTATTATCAAGTTTAACATTGGCTGCATGTGGAGCTGATGAAGGAAGTGATAATGCTTCATCTTCAGGTTCAGGAGAAGATTATTCAATTGTTATGGTTACCGACGTAGGTGGAGTAGATGATAAATCATTTAACCAATCTGCTTGGGAAGGTATGGAAGCTTGGGGAGAAGAGCACGGACTTGAAAAAGGACCGGATGGCTACAACTACATTCAATCTGACGAAGATTCTCAATTTGTTACAAACTTAAATACTGCTCTAAATAGTAATTTTGATTTGATTTATGGAATTGGATTTAAATTACAACCAGCAATGGCAGACGTTGCTGCACAAAACCCTGATCAAAATTTTGTTATTATTGATGAACAGATCGAAGCAGACAATGTTGCTTCTGTATTATTTAAAGATCATGAAGCTGCATTTTTAGCAGGTGTTGCAGCTGCTGAAACAACTGAAACAGACCATGTTGGATTTATTGGTGGGCAAGAAAGTGCTGTTATTGACCGTTTTGAAGCTGGTTTTGTTGCAGGTGTAGAAGCGGTTAACCCAGATATTACAATTGATGTTGAATATGCAGGTTCATTCGGAGACGCTGCACTTGGTAAACAATTAGCAGCTGCTATGTATAGTTCAGGAGCAGATGTAATCTATCATGCGTCAGGTGATACAGGTAACGGAGTATTCTCAGAAGCTATTGACCGTATGAATTCTAACCCAGATGAACAATTATGGGTAATCGGAGTTGACCGTGATCAAACTGCTGAAGGTGAGTACGATGGCGGGAACTTAACACTTACTTCAACTCTTAAAGGGGTAGGTCAAGCTGTTCAAGATATCGCAAATGAATCAATGGAAGGCAACTTCCCAGGTGGAGAAATCAGCAACTTTGGCTTAGCTGAAGATAGTGTAGGTATTACTGATGGAGCTTTATCTGAAGAAACAATCAAAACTGTTGAAGATTACAAACAACAAATTATCGATGGTGAAATTACAGTCCCAGAAGCACCGTAATTGTAACTTAGACTAAGCACTTCTTAGGGAATAAATAAAGGTAAAGGACCGGTAACTTATACCGGTCTTTTACTCTCTTATGAGGTAGCACTCTTTCTACGATTTGGCAAATAGATATTCTATTAAAATTACAAGAGAAAATTTGATAAGTACTTGTCTGTAAAAGAACTATAATGGATAATGGGTTGAGCAATAGAAAAGGAGTGAAACCATCGTGTCAGAATCAGTAAACGTCATTGAAATGAAGGGTATTACGAAACAATTTGGTACTTTCAAAGCGAATGACAATATTAATTTGCAGCTTAAAAAGGGAGAGATACATGCTCTTTTAGGAGAAAATGGTGCAGGAAAATCGACTTTAATGAATATTCTTTCAGGATTATTAGAACCAACTTCTGGAGAAATTCTTGTTGATGGACAGGTGGTAAATATCAGTTCACCTAGTGCAGCAAACAAATTAGGTATTGGAATGGTTCACCAACATTTTATGTTAGTGAAGAAATTTACCGTGACTGAAAATATCATTTTAGGAATGGAAAAAACTAAGAATGGTTTTCTGGACAGAGACTCGGCTAAAAAAGACATCAAAGAATTGTCTGAGAAATACGGTCTGCTAGTTGATCCTAGTGCAAAAGTCGAATCTATTTCAGTAGGAATGGAGCAACGGGTAGAAATTTTAAAGACCCTTTATCGTGGAGCAGATATTCTGATTTTTGATGAACCAACAGCGGTATTGACCCCTCAAGAAATCGATGAATTGATCAATATAATGAGAGCCCTAACAAAAGAAGGGAAATCTATTATCTTAATCACTCATAAACTTGACGAAATAAAAGCTGTTGCAGATCGCTGTACAGTTATTCGTCGAGGACAAAGTATTGACACGGTAGATGTTTCAACTACTTCTCCACAAGAATTAGCAGACATGATGGTTGGGCGTTCGGTTTCCTTTAAAACAGTCAAGAAAGCTTCTCAGCCAAAAGAAACAGTATTGTCGATTGAGAACCTTGTTGTAAAGGAACATCGTGGTTTAGAAGCCGTAAAATCTTTGAGTTTGGAAGTGCGAGCTGGTGAGGTTGTTGGGATAGCAGGTATCGATGGAAACGGACAAAGTGAGTTGATTCATGCAATAACTGGTTTAGCGAAGACTGAAAGTGGGAAAATCACATTAAATGGGCAAGAAGTCCAAAATAAAACTCCACGTAAAATTACAGAAATAGGGTTAGGTCATATTCCAGAAGATCGCCATAAATATGGTCTGGTTTTACCAATGTCGCTAGAAGAAAATATTGCATTACAAACCTATTATAAAAAGCCTTTAAGCAATTATGGTATTTTAAATCAAAAAGAAATAAAGAAATTCGCTTTAAAATTAATTGAAGAATTTGATGTACGTACACAAAATGAAACGACTCCTGCTGGCTCGCTATCAGGTGGGAATCAACAAAAAGCGATTATTGCTAGAGAAATTAATCGTAATCCTTCATTGTTGATTGCTGCTCAACCAACACGCGGACTTGATGTTGGAGCAATTGAATATATCCACTCACGTCTGATCGAACAACGTGACAATGGAAAAGCAGTTTTATTAATGAGTTTTGAGTTGGATGAAATTTTAAATGTTTCTGATCGAATCGCTGTTATGTATGAAGGAAATATTATTGCTATTGTAGATCCAAAAGAAACAACTGAACAAGAACTTGGTTTATTAATGGCTGGTACTTCTCTTGAAAAAGCCCGTTCTTTGATTAAACAAGGAAATGGGAAGGAAGGTGTTCACATTGACTAATAAAAAAGATACGCTTAATAATTTATTAGTGCCAGTATTATCTGTGGTCTTGGGATTTATTCTAGGTGCTATTATCATGGTTATTTTTGGATATAATCCAATTTCTGGCTATACTGCAATGATCAATGGCGCTTTTGGTTCTTCATTTTACATTGGTGAAACCTTAAGACAAGCTACGCCACTTATTCTAACAGCACTGGGTTTTTCTGTAGCCTATAATGCAGGATTCTTTAATATCGGGGTTGCAGGACAAGCGCTATTAGGATGGTTGTTTTCGGTATGGGTTGCAAATAGTTTTATAGATTTGCCTAGCTTTATTTTACTTCCTCTAAGCATATTGGGTGGGGTTTTAGCTGGTGCAATTTGGGCTGGAATTGCTGGGTTTTTAAGAGCCTATTTTAATACAAGTGAAGTTATTGTAACCATTATGTTAAATTATACGGCTCTTTATACAACTAATTATTTAATTCGTAACGTTTTGACGGAATCGGCAGATGCAACACCCCGCATTTCAGAAGGTGCTAGTCTGCGAGCAGGATGGATTACAGAATTAACAAGTAATTCTACATTGCATACTGGGATATTTATTTCGTTAGCCATGGCTGTCATTGTATGGTTCTTAATGAAAAAAACCACTACTGGATTTGAAATTAGAACAGTTGGATTAAACCCAAGTGCTTCTGAATATGCTGGGATGAGTACTAAGCGAAATATCATTATTTCGATGTTGATCAGTGGTGGTTTAGCTGGTTTAGGAGGAGTAATGGAAGGGTTAGGGAATTTCCAAAATATTTTCACACAAGGTGCAATGCCAACGATTGGTTTTGACGGTATGGCGGTTGCCTTGTTAGGATTGAGTAATCCTGTCGGAATCATCTTCTCTGCTATATTATTTGGTGCATTGAAAATTGGTGGGAACAGTATGCCAATGATTTCAGGTGTACCAACCGAAGTTGTAGATATTGTAATAGCATCTATTATCTTCTTCGTTGGAGCTAATTACTTAATTCGTTACTTTATTGACAAACGAGCTAGAGTGAATAAAGGAGGAGTAAAATAAGATGGATATTACAAATTTACTACAACTTATTATTTCATCATCGCTTGTTTATTCAGCTCCTCTTGTGTTGACGGCCCTAGGTGGAACCTTTTCTGAGCGCAGTGGTATCGTCAACGTAGGACTTGAAGGAATAATGGTTATGGGAGCATTTAGTTCAATTGTTTTTAACTTAACGTTTGCCGGAACTTTTGGTGATTTGACTCCTTGGATCGCTGCTTTAGTTGGTGGACTTGTGGGTACGATTTTTTCAATGATTCACGCAGTAGCAACTGTTAATCTAAGAGCAGATCACATAATTTCTGGTACTGTTATTAACTTAATGGCTCCAGCGTTAGCTATATTCTTTACACGTGTATTGTATAATGGTGCTGGACAAACGGATCGTATTACTGAAAGTTTTGGTAAAGTAACAATACCTTTGTTAAATCGTATTCCGTTTATTGGCGATATTTTCTTTAAAGGAACTTCTGCACCCGCATTTGCAGGTATTTTAATTGCGATTATTTGCTGGGTAGTCGTCTTTAAAACTCGTTTTGGTTTACGTTTGAGATCTGTTGGAGAGCATCCTCAAGCAGCAGATACATTAGGAATCAATGTTTACTTAATGAAGTATGCTGGAGTTATGTTATCTGGTTTGCTAGGTGGTATGGGTGGAGCAATCCAAGCTCAATCTATTTCGTTGAGTTTCCAAGCTTCAACCATTGCTGGACAAGGGTTTATTGCTATGGCAGCAATGATCTTTGGTAAGTGGAACCCTCTTGGTGCAATGGGGGCAGCTATTTTCTTTGGTTTTGCTCAAAGTTTAGGGGTTATCGGAAACTATATTCCAATTATTCAAGATATTCCAAGTGTATGGTTGCAAGTTGCACCATATGTTATCACTATTATTGTATTGGTCGGAGTAATCGGTAAATCTGAAGGACCAGCAGCTGGTGGTAAAACGTATATTAAATCAAAATAATCATGTTGTTGGCAGTAACGGACATTCATGTCTGTTGCTGCTTTCTTTTTTTCATTATTTATTTTAAGATAGACAATGAACGCTTTTTAAGTTAGAGGAGGAAAAGGTATGTCAATTCAATTAAATGAAGGAGTTCATTTACATGTACTCCCCACTAAAAAATACAAAACCATTCGAATCATGATGAAATTTCGTGCTCCATTAAATAAGAAAACGATTACTAAACGAGCTATGTTAGCGAATTTATTAGAAACAAATAGTAAAAAATACCCTACACAAACAGCACTAAGAAGTGCTCTATCAAATATGTATGGAGCTAGTTTTGGAACAGGTGTCAGTAAAAAAGGAAACACTCATATTTTTTCTATCAGTTTGAACTTAGTAAACGAAAAGTATCTTTCAAAAGGCGATAATGTATTACAAGAAGGTATCGACTTTTTAAAAGAAATTATATTTCAACCGAATACAGAAAATGGACAGTTTCATGAACAAACCTTTAAGAGAGAAAAGGAAAATTTAGTAGATTATTACGATTCACTCTTTGATGATAAACAGACTTATGCCAGTCTTGCTTTGCAAGAGCTCTTATTTGAAGATGTTAATCAACAAATCCCTAGTGTAGGTTCAAAAGAAGATTTGGAAGAACTATCCCCTACATCGCTATATGACTATTATCAAGAGCTTTTAGATCAAGACAAAATTGATATATATTTAATGGGAGATGTTGATGAGGGTGAAATTCAATCAGCTTTTGAACAATTTAATTTTTCGCCTCGTGAAATCGTACCAACAAGCAGTTTTTACGCTGAAAAGGAACCCAATGAAGTGAAAAATAAGACTGAAGAACAAGACATTATTCAAGCGAAATTTAATCTTGGTTACACAACCTCAGTTTTTTATCACGAACCTTCTTATTACGCTGCACAAGTATTCAATGGTTTGTTTGGCGGATTTCCGCATTCGAAATTATTTATGAACGTCCGTGAAAAAGAAAGTTTAGCTTATTATGCTTCTAGTTCATTGGATACGTTTAGAGGAATAATGACGGTTCAAACAGGAATTGATAATCAAAAAGTAGATCAGGTTAAAGAAATTATTGCCTTACAATTAAAAGAAATGCAAGCGGGCAATTTTACTGAGGAAGCAGTTTCTCAAACAAAAGAAATGCTGAAGAATCAACTTTTCCAATCAGAAGATAATCCTGGATCCGTTATTGAACGTATTTATGCGTTACAATTGACCAAAGGGAAAATCCTTACCATTGATGAATGGGTAAAAAGAATTGAAAAAGTTACTAAAGAAGAAATAATTGAAGTGGCTAACCAAGTGAAATTAAAGGCAACATTCTTTTTGACAGCGGAGGCGAAATAATGGAGAAAAAAGTTTACGAGCAATTGCAAGAAATAATTTATACCGAAACATTAGATAACGGATTAAAGGTTACATTGCTACCTAAAAATGATTTCCATAAAACATATGGATTGTTTTCCACAAACTTTGGTTCAATTGATAATCAATTTGTACCAAATGGCAAAACAGAAATGATCACTGTTCCAGATGGAATTGCTCATTTTTTAGAACATAAACTATTTGAAAAAGAAGATGGAGATGTATTTAACACGTTTGGTCGATTGGGTGCTTCTGCCAATGCATTTACAAGTTTTACTCGAACAGCGTATCTTTTTTCTAGCACTAGTCATGTTTCGGAAAGCTTAACAACTTTATTAGACTTTGTTCAAGAACCTTATTTTACAGACGAAACAGTAAACAAAGAAAAAGGAATTATTGCTCAAGAGATTCAAATGTATGAAGATGAGCCAGATTGGCGTTTGTTTTTTGGTATTTTAGGAAATATGTATCCTAAACATCCTTTACACATCGATATTGCGGGAACTGTAGATAGTATTATGGATATCACACCTGAATTATTGTATGAAAACCATGCAACTTTTTATCATCCTAGCAATATGAATTTGTTCGTGGTAGGGAAGTTAGACCCTGAAGAAATGATGAAGTTGATTCGAGAAAATCAAGCACAGAAAGAATATGCTCCAGCCGAAGACATTAAGCGAATTTTCCCAGAAGAAACGATCAAAGATATTAAACCGTATAATTTTATTAATATGACTGTGAATCGACCAAAGAGTATCGTAGGAGTAAAAGGAATAAGAGAAATTTCAAGTGGTATTGAAGCCTTAAAATACAAAACAACAATGGATTTATTGCTAACGCTATTATTTGGCCCTACATCAGAAAATTATTTAAAATTATACGATAAAGGTATCATAGATGATAGTTTTTCATTTGAATTTAACTTAGATCGTACGTTCCATTTTATTGATGTTAGTGGAGATACGAAAGACTCTGCAGTTTTTAGTGCTGAAATCAAAAAATTATTACTTGAAGCAAAAATGAGTTCAGAATTAACTGATGAGAACTTAGCAATAGTTAAAAAGAGAACGATTGGGCAAGAACTACAATCGTTAAATTCACTAGAATATATTGCCAATCAATATAGCCAACCCATATATGGCGAAGCAACTTTATTTGATGTCGTTCCCATTATAGAAAGTATCACATTGGATGAGATAAAAGAAGCGGCTGAAGAATTTATGATTGAAGATCATATGACTACGTTTCATATTTTACCAAAAGGAGACAAAAACGCGTGAAATTTGCCTTGATAATGGGAGCAAGTGGCGATATTGGGAAAAAAATTGCACAAGAATTAGCTGAAAAAGGTTGGTCGCTGTATCTGCATTACCATTCAAATATCAAAAGTGCTGAAGAACAATTGCAAGAGTATCAAGAACACTACCCTAAACAAGATTTTTATGCATTGTCTTTAGATATGACTCAAGAAGAAGAGATTCCTCTTTTCCTGAAATCCATTTTTCAATTGGATGCTGTGATATTTGCAAGCGGCTTTACGACGTATCAATTGTTAACCGAAGTCTCTACTGTGGATATGGATCATATGTGGGCAGTACACGTTAAAACACCAATTATATTGCTTCAACAATTACAGTCTAAACTAGCTCATTCTAGAAATGGAAGAATCATTTTTATTAGTTCAATTTATGGTGAAACAGGTAGTGCTATGGAAGTTCTTTACAGCACAACAAAGGGTGCTCAATTAGCTTTTATAAAAGCTTATAGTAAAGAAGTAGCTAGCTTAGGGATAACAGTTAATGCTATTTCTCCAGGGGCTATTGCTACAAAAATGAATCAGGATTTTACTTCAACTGAAGTAAAAGAACTAGAAAATGAAATTCCTTTAGGACGTTTAGGAAGTGTATCTGAAATCAGTTTTTGGGTTGTGCAACTAGTGGATAAAAGAAGCGCATATATGACTGGTCAATCTATTGTCATCAGCGGTGGTTGGCTAAAATAAGAAAAATTAGTTATGCAGTATAAAGAAAAATTAATGTTTCTAAAGTATCAGTTATGTTATAATTCAAATGATATAAGATTTTCTCTCTAAAAAAGAGAACAGGTAGGTGAGACAATTGAATGAAATTGGTGAAAAATTAAAAGAAGCAAGAAAAGCTAAAGGCTATACTTTAGATGATTTGCAACAAATGACTAAAATTCAAAAACGTTACTTGATTGCTATTGAAGAAGGCAATTATGATGTGATGCCGGGAAAATTTTATGCTCGTGCGTTTATCAAACAATATGCGGATACTGTTGGCTTAAATGGAGACCAATTATTAGAAGAATATACAGATGCGGTACCTCATACTCATGACGAAGAATACGTAGAAAAAGTTTCTACGGATCAAACTCGTGTTGGAAAGAATACAGAAAATGTACTTTTAACAAAAGTCCAAGAATATTTACCTACAATCTTAATTGGCATTATAGCGGTAGCTATTATAGCAGCCATCTATTTTGCAGTAATCAAGACGAATAACCAAGGTGATGAAGAAATGATCACTAAAGATTCTGAAACAATATCTGTTTCTAGTGCAGATTCTGCAGCAACTGAGGAATCTGAAACTGCAACGGAATCCTCTGAAACAATAGCATCTGAAGAGAGTGAAGAGGATCAAGGAATAGAAATCTTATCCTCTACTGGATCTGCTACAACTTATTCCGTTACGGGAAGCTCCGAAGGCAATACTTTAACATTAACTGCGACAGGTGGAGACTCTTGGATCAGTGTTGAAGCAGATGGAACAACAATTGATGCTCAATTAATAACGGATGGTTCTAATTTAGAAACAGAAGTTCCAGAGGGGACTTCATCATTATTGGTTATCATTGGAAATGCTCCTGCAACGGAAGTTAATCTTAATGGCGAAGATATCTCATATGCTCCAGAAGCAGAAAATTCTGTTCGACAAGAAATTGAATTTCAATTTGAGTAAACTTTATAAGATAAAAGTCTAAAAAGGCCCTTTGGCAATAATCTTAGCAGCAATGGGTGTATATTATTGGAGAGAGGAAGCAAAAAATTGAACTTACCGAATAAACTTACAGTATTGAGAATATTTATGATTCCAATATTTGTTATTGTAGTATTGGCACCATTTGATTGGGGCGTTTTTCAGCTTTTAGGATCAACAATTGAAGTTACTCAGTTGGTAGGGGCAGTTTTATTTGCTTTAGCAAGTTTTACAGATTGGTTAGATGGTAAAATTGCGCGTGATCGAGGATTGGTAACAAATTTTGGTAAATTTGCAGATCCCTTAGCTGACAAAATGTTGGTAATGACAGCTTTAATTATTCTAGTAGGGCAAGACTTAGCTCCTTCGTGGGTTGTATCTATTATTGTTTGTAGAGAGTTAGCAGTTACTGGATTAAGATTGCTATTAGTGGAGCAAGGTGGAACTGTTTTAGCAGCTGATTGGCCAGGAAAAATCAAGACAGCTACTCAAATGGTTGCCATTATATTATTACTGGTTGATAATTTGCCATTTGAAGGTATTGGGCTTCCAATGGCCTCTATTATGTTATATATTTGTTTATTCTTTACCATTTATTCTGGTGTAGATTATTTTGTTAAAAATAGTGCAGTGTTTAAAGGTCCAAAATAAAAAATCGTTAAAATGTTAAAAAATAATATGGAGAAGACTGTTTTTAACAGGTCTTCTTTTTTTTACCTCTTAAAAAGTATGGTAAAATAGGAAGACAATAACCAGTCTTTTATGGTACTTAAAGTAAGGCAAATAAAAGTTGCGGAACAGAATTCGCGTATTATAGAAGTAGGAGTGAAGTAAGATGAACGCTGAAATCATAGCAGTTGGAACAGAACTTTTAATGGGACAAGTAGTAAACACTAATGCTTCTTTTCTCTCTCGCGAACTAACACTATTAGGCATAGATGTTTATCACCAAGTAGTTGTTGGAGACAATTCGAAACGATTATTAGAAGTTATACAAGTGGCAGAAAAAAGAAGTGATCTAGTTATCCTTTCAGGTGGTCTTGGACCTACGAAAGATGACATTACAAAACAAGTATTGGCTGAACATTTAAATAAAGAATTAATTTTAGATACAGGTACTATGGATAAAATAAGTAGTTTTTTTGAAAATAGCAAGCGAGTAATGACAGAAAATAATCGATTGCAGGCTATGGTAATTGAAGGATCTACTGTTTTAAAAAATGAAACAGGACTTGCAGCAGGGATGTTTTTAAAACAAGACAAACAAGCTTTTTTATTATTACCAGGCCCACCTAGTGAGTTAGAACCTATGTTTATAAAGGAAGCAAGGCCATTACTAATGGACGGACGCCCAAATGAGAACCATCTTGTATCAAGAGTTTTGCGTTTCTTTGGCATTGGAGAATCTCAACTAGCTGCTGAATTAGAGGATTTGATTGAAGAACAAAAAAATCCTACTATTGCTACTTATGCTGGGAAGCATGAAGTAACCTTACGTTTAACAGCAAACGGAAGTACTGAGAAAGCATGTCAATTATTATTGGATAAGATGGAAGCTACCATCCAACAACGCATAGGCGGTTATTTTTATGGGTATGGAGAGGATAGACGTTTAGTAAATGTTGTGACAGATTTATTAAACGAACAAAATCTGACACTTACAGCTGCTGAGAGCTTGACTGGTGGTTCTTTTCAACACCTTATAACAAGTGTTTCAGGTGCAAGTAACTATTTCAAGGGTGGAATTGTAACTTATAGTAATGATGCAAAAACAACTATTTTAGGAGTTACAAAAAAATTAATTGAAGAGTTTGGTGTAGTCAGTGCTGAGTGTGCGATAGAAATGGCAAAAAAAGCACAAGAGATGTTTGATACAGATTTGGCTATCTCCTTTACAGGGGTTGCAGGCCCAGATAAATTGGAAAATAAAGAAGTAGGAACCGCATGGATTGGTATTGCTACTAAAGAAACAGCATTTGCTAAAGAGTATCACTTTGGTAAAGGGCGTGAAAATAATCGAGAAAAATCGATCATGTCCGGATTAGACTTAATTCGAAGAGTGTTACTAGATTTGCCTATAGAACAAAAAGTTTTGTGAAATGAAAATAGGAAATCAATCGATTGAAAAAGACCGAATGTTTGTTCGCTTTTTTCTTGCTTTTTTTATATAAAAAAGGTATGATAATGTTTGTAGCAGATGAAAATATGAATGATTAATTAAATAATAAAAGAGACTTGAGGAGGATTTATTTAATGGCAGACGATCGTAAACAAGCATTAGACGCAGCGTTAAAAAAAATTGAAAAGAACTTTGGTAAAGGTTCCGTTATGAAACTTGGAGAAAAAGTTGATACGCGTATTTCTACAGTCCCTAGTGGATCATTAGCATTAGATGTAGCATTGGGAGTCGGCGGATTTCCTAGAGGAAGAATTATTGAAGTATATGGTCCTGAAAGTTCAGGTAAAACAACGGTAGCTTTGCATGCCGTTGCTGAGGTTCAAAAACAAGGCGGAATTGCTGCATTTATTGATGCTGAAAATGCATTGGATCCAAAATACGCAGCTGCACTTGGAGTAGATATTGACGAATTGCTATTATCTCAACCGGATACAGGTGAACAAGGTTTGGAAATTGCAGATGCATTGGTTTCCAGTGGAGCAGTGGATATTGTTGTCATTGACTCGGTTGCTGCATTAGTACCACGTGCGGAAATTGAAGGAGAAATGGGAGACTCTCATGTAGGGTTACAAGCTCGTTTGATGTCTCAGGCTTTACGTAAATTATCTGGTTCAATCAACAAAACAAAAACTATTGCTTTATTTATCAACCAGATTCGTGAAAAAGTTGGTGTTATGTTTGGTAATCCAGAAATTACACCAGGTGGACGTGCTTTGAAATTCTATGCTACGATTCGTTTGGAAGTTAGAAGAGCTGAACAAATTAAACAAGGTACAGATATTATGGGTAATCGTACAAAAATTAAAGTAGTTAAGAATAAAGTTGCTCCACCTTTTAGAGTAGCTGAAGTGGATATCATGTATGGAGAAGGTATTTCTCAAGTAGGAGAACTTGTAGATATGGGATCGGATAAAGATATCATTGATAAAGCAGGTGCATGGTACTCTTATGGTGGCGAACGAATTGGCCAAGGAAGAGAAAATGCAAAAAAATTCTTTAAAAACAATCCTGAATTAAGAGCTGAAGTAGAACAAAAAGTTCGAGCAGCCTATGGTATTGGAGAAGCTGGTGCTGAAGAAGTAGTAGAAGCACCTGAAACTGATTTATTAGAAGACTAAACGAACTAGAAGATAGAGAAAAGCCAATAAGCTTAGACGCTTGTTGGCTTTTTTTGGAAATATTTTACTAAAAATGTATGGAAAAGGGTTCATAAATGAATTGGATCAACACAATGAAAGTTTATGAAAGGGCTACAAAACCATTATTTAAGTTGACATGTCTCTTCACTACAATTAAAATTAAGATATCTATTAATTTAAAATTAGATAACGGGTAGGTTTTATTGGTATAAAGCTATTCTGGTTCTACCAAATAATGGATAAATATTAAATGACAAATTAAATAAATGATACGGAGGTGGAAGAATGGATTTTAAAAGTGTTGCCTTCGCTATCGTTACTTTAGTTGTCGGTCTTATTGTTGGATATCTCGTCCGCAAAGCAAACCACGAAAAAGAACTAGCTGGTGCTAGAAACACTGCAACTGGAATATTGGAAGAAGCAAAAAGAGAAGCAGAAACCATGAAAAAGGAAGCGATGTTAGAAGCGAAGGATGAAAGCCACAAATATCGAACTGAAATTGAAGCAGAGCTGAAAGA
>NZ_JBEMBC010000016.1:0-49972 GCF_040274425.1 Carnobacterium sp. | reverse complement strand
CAAAAGCAAAATACCAACATTGTTGTATCCATGTGTCTCGTAATATTGCTCATAAAGTACGTGTCAAAGACCGAAAAGAAATCTGTGATGACTTTAAGACTGTTTATCAAGCCAATTCAAAGGAAGAAGCGAATACCTTCTTGTCCTGTATGGTTGAGAAGTGGCAGAAAACTTATCCTAAAGTGACGCAGTCACTCATAGAAAACCAAGATTTATTGACTTTCTATGAGTTTCCGCCTAGTATTCGCAGAACCATTTACTCAACCAATCTGATCGAGTCTTTCAATAAGCAAATTAAGAAATACAGCCGCAGAAAAGAACAGTTTCAAAATGAAGAATCATTAGAACGTTTCCTAGTATCCATCTTTGATACATACAATCAAAAATTTCTAAACAGAAGCCATAAAGGTTTCCAACAAGTAACCGATACATTAGCTTCAATGTTTACTAAGTAACAGATTATTTTGCAGAAGGGCGATTTATTTACACAAACTTATTGACGCTCTCCGATTCTGTTTCTAGGATATTTGCAAAACTCCGCTCACAAGCATAACTTACTTTAATTATTCCAACTATTTATAATGTATATATACATTATTGTACTAAAATCCTAAATGATTTATATCAATAACAGCAGAAAAAGACGAAGATAAGTCATCATTTAACAATGGCTTCTCTCCGTCTTTATTAGTTTTCATTAAAGTGTATAAAATTGATAGAAAACCGTAAATGCTAACATAACCCATTCGTTGCACTGCTATGATCGTTAGTTTTAGTTAATAATTTCCCCTTTATTCTTAGCAAGTTTTTCATCCCATTCCTGTCGTTCTGAGCGAGTCAGTTTTTCCCAGTTCGTTACTTCTCCCAAAATTTTTAGCGGTTCTTGTGAACGATATGAACGTGTTAGGTTACCAGGGAATTTCTTGTCAGTTACATTAGGGTCGTTTTCAAATTCACCGATAGGTTCTATGATATAAACACGTTCGTTCCCTTCGCCTTTTGATAATGCTGCAGCAAGTCCCGCACCATTGATATTTGCTGTGAAATAGATGTGGTTCATTTTAAGATCTTTTTCGTAATTTGATTTCTTGCCCGCTGTCAGCAAATCACCAACTTGCAAATCTGCCTTTGACCCATGATAAAAGGGACCAGCGTCAGTCGGTCTACCTTGATATGAATGTGATAATTCACTATTTTTTCTAGCATTTTCAGTATCATTCGTTGCTTCATAACAGTTAGCGATAGTTAAATATAAAGTTGGATAAGCACTCTTAACATCATCATCATTAATTTTTAAAGCAAGGGCCAATGATTTTTCCATCCATTTTAACTTATCGTCGACATTATTTTGTCTTAATCCTAATTGATAAGCTACAATAAATTTTTCATAGTCGTCACTTGTTTGGTCCCATGCTTTAAGAAAAGTTTCGATGGCACCATCCAAATTCCCACTTTCTTCTAGGGCCATCCCTTTCATACAAAGCTGGATAATAGGATTACTTGGGTCAAATTTCATTCTCATCTTATTTTTCCTCCTAATTAACTAACTAACTTTTTTTTACTACTTATTATACGGATCCCTAAACCCCTCTAGTAAATTTTGTGCTTTTTGACTATTGAGGTAATAGAAAGCACTATAGAAGATAACATGGGCGTGCCTATATGACCTATTCATGCTAGAATAAAATAAGAAACTATTGGAGGATGATATTATTATGAAACAAGAACTCGTTGAGATTTGCCTGCGTGTCAGAGATATTGAGGCTACTTTAGACTTTTATACTAATCTATTCGATTTTGAAGTTGCCAGCCGCAGAGAATTCCCTAAAGATAAATTTGATTTAGTTTATCTGAATTCACCCGGTTCTTCTGTACAAATTGAACTCACTTACAATTACGATGCTGAGCCATACAATGTAGGAAACGGCTTCAGTCATTTAGGTGTGACTGTTAGTGACTTAGAAAAAATGCATGAAGTTTGTAAAGCTTCTGCTTACCAAACAGGTGATTTAAGAGGACTTTCAGGCGGCACACCCTCTTATTTCTTTGTGACGGACCCTGATGGCTATCGAATTGAAGTAAAGCGCGCAAAATAATTTTTCGAATATTTTAAATGTAAGCATGTTGGTTGTTGCCAATGTGCTTACATTTTTTAATTCTTTCTTATCATTATCCGTATTTAACTGATTAGCAAACATTCTAAACCATTTCGTTTAGATAATTTTCAATACTTCAATCGCGTACATCCCTAATGTTATCTTGCGTATATAAATCACTCTTTATCACCACTCAAGATTTCTTGTTAATTCATTACTATCTAAAAACCCCATTTACTTATGATACGGTTCTGCGTATCATATTAAGATGATAAAATTTATCTAAAATGGAAAATTATTTCATGAATGATTTTCTTCTATATCTCTTATTTCAAATCCAGTTCGAATATTATCAACTGATTCCCAGATTTTACTTCTTCTAAATTCAACATCTCCGAAGCCTAATTCATTAAGTAAATAGTATTCCAAAATTGTGGCTAATATTCTCACATAGGGAGATAATTCTTTTTCCTTTATGGATTGTTTTTTTAGTTTTTCATCGTAATGAGTGTAATAATTTCGCGTTTTAGTAATGACCTTTGGGAAGTCTTTGTAATCAACTTTTCCAGTATAAAAGTGTATTTCAAATTCTGCCAATAATAATTCAGCTAATCTACTTTCTAATGTTACGAAACTTTTTGAATTTGCTAGTAAAAACTTTCTATCTGCTCCCTTTAAAGAATCGGATCGTTTTGCTAATATAATCTCTTCAATTCTCTTTTTGTATCCTTTAATATTTCCGCCGTATATAAATCTAGAATGGTATGTTTCTAAGGCCTGAGTTACATTTAAAAATGCACGTACCGCTGAAATTTCATTTGAATAAACAATATCTAAGTATAAATCAATTATTGGTTCCAATTTATCCGCATTTTTAATATATCTAGAGAAATCACCGTATTCGTCTATATCACTAAGCTTAAACAAGTATGAAATTCTGTCTGATAGTTTTACACTCTTTTTATTTCTCACTTTTATTAAAGAGCTATTAACTTTTATCGAAATATCGTAATCAAACCCATTCTCCTCCAAAATTACTTTTGTTGGATAAGATCTAATTTCGATTAAATCTATCTCTTTCTTCATTGCTATTTCAATATATCGTTTAATTTTCTTATATTTTTCTACAAAATAATTAAACTCTTGTGGGCTTTCTGCTTTAATAATAATTGTCGGTTTTTGAGTTAAGGTGATTTTTTCAACAAGTAAAGACGTTTCAACAACTGGTAACATAGTTCCAAAGACATTATAACCAATACTAAATTGACTATTGGCGAAGATCTTTATTTCGCTTTCATTTAAATTTTCGGCTAGGCTATAATTATCGTTTATTTTATATTTAGACTTCTCTCCCCAAAGTAATACATCAGGTATCACGAAATTAACTTGGGTAAATTGATTATATTTAGTTTCTGGAATCTTAATCCCTTCAAGCATAAATGCTGCTGCATATGTAAATGTGTCCCTTGAACCGACATAACTATGCGTATTAGTTCTTATACAATTAATTAATGTAAGTTTAAAACCATTAGTGAGTTCACCAGAAATATAATCTATTTTAATTGGTAATTTAAGATAACTTAAAGGTCCACCCTTATGAAATATCTCGATATCTAACACGATACCTCCTTGTTCAGGATTCAAGTAAAGATTTCCATGATACTTCTTATCTTGATTTTCTATTTTGAAATATCCACTACCAGTAAAATTTAAACTTAACATGAAATCACCTTTCTCTTACTTTACTATTATAAATAGCCCCATATCCTTTTTTAATAGATATGGGGACTTATAAACCACAATAGTTCCTTTATTTCCCTTAATACATATTCCATTCGAAGTGATTAGGAATATAGTCTAAGTTGATTCCTTTACCTTCTAAATCCTTGTATACATCTTTTACAAATTCATCATTATCCGGTACATCAACATCAGTAACGGTTGGTGAAGAAACATAGTAATCTACTTTATACATATTTTTATCCATATCCCAAAGGAATTCGATGGTGACATTCACTTCATATTCAAAGTTTTTCTCTTCACCACTATTAAAGTTTTCCAAGTAATATCCATCCTTATTATATCTATAACTAAACTCAAAATCGTTAGTATCATCATTCTTAGAACTGCCAAATAAATTCTCCAAAAAACCCATAAGAATCAAATCCTTTCTTTTTCTTGATTTTTAACTCGTTCCTGCTTCTTTTATAATATTAAAGGGGAGGGCGATTTACCACGTTCTCCAATTTTGCTTTCTATTTTCTTTTTCAAGTCTTATTAGTCCGACACAAAAAACATATTTATTTTACGGCGTGCATAAAAAAACTCTTCAATTTAATATATTCTTGTCAAACAAAATACTTGATAGATTGCGTTGATGTCTCTGTGCTTATTTCCTTAATAATATTAACTTAAACTTATAATTTAAATTCTACAAATAAACTATTCAAAAATCAGACTTCTTTTCTTGATAGGTTTCCCATATGAAATAAACTATAGTAGTTGATGTTCCTACTGCTAATCTTGCGTATCTAGCAGGAAGGGATACAAAAGTTTTTGATTTTCCATGGCCATCACCAAAAATATTTCTTAACTCGGCCATACTTTGTGGGATTGCTCCCAAGTTTCCTAATAGTTTTGCCGCTATTTTCCCTGATGAGTCATCTTTCTCTTGAGTTTTAGAAGATAATCCTAGCTCTTTCATAACTCGTTTTAATAATGGAGTGAAATCCATTTTATTATCATAATCAACTTTTAATTCATCTAAAATTGTTTTTGCGCAGGATTCTAACAGTTCTTTAGATTTACCAATAGCTATATTAGGATTTTTTTCTACATTTTCCAACATAACTGATATTTGAGAATCAATATATTCTGAGCTAAATTTCACTTTTATTTGCTCACTATAATTTGTAATTACCTTTGAAGTTTTGATTGATGTTATTTTATACACTGGTCTACCACTTAACGTCTCATCCACATTTAGTTGAACATTATCATAATATAATATAGTATTTATTTTATTTAGATAGTCCTCCCAGTTATCCTTATCATCCCTAACATTTGGATTGAATATTTGTTCAATGAAATTGATAAATAGTTCTTCATCTCGTAAAAGTTTTAATCTATCATCGTAAAACACCCAATCTACTTCCCAATCATTGTTATTTACAGTATGTTGACGAATATCTTCTGTCATATTATTAAATCTGCTATCATTGCTAGATAAATCTTCTAAATTAGTTATTCGGCTTAAAAAACTAATTTCACTTAACCTCCCATGGTAATAAAATTCGCAGTTATTACGTCCTAGGGTTAAAATATCTATAATATCTCGTTTTGAAATTTCAGAAATCAAATTCTTCTCTCCCTTCACGCTTCTATCTAAAACGTTCTCATAATTCTTTTAATCAGTATGACTTCTTGCTACAGATTTGGTTAAATTATTCCATAATGCTTAGCCTCATAGGACAAGTCAGTCATTACGTAATCAGTAGACTGAATCTAGCAGATTAATCCGTTAGTCATACACACAAACCTTGATTCATTTCATTGTATCATTTTTTTGCGGCATGATAAGTCTAAACTTTCCCTCCCTATGGTTTCTGGTATCCCGCTGTCTTTATTTTAACGTCTATATTTTCCCCGGTAACCCGTAATTTTAGTCGATAAGAGGCCAATTTTTATAGACTGTTTAGGTTTTTATCCTTTTCAACTTAGTTTAGATACTATAAATAAATTTAAGGGAATACGGGATAGAATGAACAATTCATTGTTATCATTCGCTTATTATGATCCCGTTTGACTCCCGCTATCTCTAGGATAGCGGATAGCTGTGGGATTTCTTTAAATATAAGGGCTAGAAAATCAAAATTCCCTCACAAAAATTGATCATCACCTCACTAGAATCTGAGCAAATAAAAATAACAACACTAGGAGGGAATATTTATTCTTCTAGCACATGCACATGTTACCTATTTTATTTTATAGAATAAGATAGGTATTTTTAGACAAAATAATAGAGCCCTCATCCTCTAACGAAGATGAAGGCTCTATTTCAAAATTGTTGTTTAACTTTATTAGTATTTCCTTATTAAAGACTAGATGAACGTTTACTTCCTTTGTAGATTTATTGAAAGTAATTTTATCAATAAATGTCTTGTAGATTTCCTTTAGTTCTTTTTTCTCTTTATCCTTTATAGCTATACCAAGTAAGTCCAATACTCTTTGTGTTTCTTTCTTAGAAATTGACTTCCTCGTTTGATTTAACCTGTTTTCCATCTCTCGTTCTTGATTTAGGAGCTCATAACGATTATTTTCTAATTCTTTTATTCTAACATGTAAATCTTCTGCAATCTCAGGAGCGTGAGTTATTAATTCTAAAAACCGCTGTATATTTTTTTCCGTTATCTCAATTTTAGATAGAATACTTTTACGATTTTTCTCGAATGGTTCCTTTTCTTCAATCATTTTTTTGTTCATGTTCTCTATAACGGCATCTAAAACCTCTGATTGTTGTATGACTGCACTTAGTTTAGAAGCAACTTGTTCTTCTGCTACATCGGCTCTTATACTATTTGCATGACATACTGCTGCACCTTTATTTCTAAATTGGCTACAGCTATAATACCGGATTACCTTCTTAGTCCCATCTTTCAATTTATTGGTAACATTGTTTATAACCATAGGTGAACCACACTCAGGACACTTTAAAATCCCCGTTAATATACTTGCACCTTTATGATTCCATGCAGGGTTCTTACTACTCAATGCTAGCTTACCTTGTACCTTTTCCCATAATTCGTTATCTATGATCCCTTCGTGCTTACCATCAACTATAAAGACATTCTTACTTAGGCCATTTCTCCTCTTATCTGACCATTTCTCATATTTGTTATATCTTATTTTACCAATGTAAACGGGGTTCTTTAAGATATCCCTTATAGCTACGGAACTAAAACTGTTACTAAATTTTGTTTTATAGCCTATTCGATTTAGCTGATTTGCAATAGAACGATAGCCTTTTCCCTTTGCTGCTTCATGAAAGATGAGCTGTATGATTCCAGATTCTTTTTTATTAATAGCTAGTCCCTTTTTCTCATTAGAAAGTTCAATATTATCAAATCCAAGAGGAGCTTTTCCAGATATCCAATACCCCTCATGAGATAGCTTTGTCATGCTTAGTTTAACGTTCTCAGCGATTTGATTCCGTTCCATTTCATTCGTTGCAGCCATGATTTGGAGCATAAAGCGACCTGATGATGTATCTACTTGAAACTGCTCACTAATACTATAAAAGGCAATATTCTTTTTCTGTAGCAGATTAACAATCTCCAATAAGTCTACTAAATTTCTAGCAACTCGACTTATTTTCCATACTACAACACAATCATAATTCCCTTCTTCGGCATCTTGCAATAATCTTTGCATCTCGTCTCGTCCTTTAATGGATTTACCACTCTTTCCTCTATCTGCGTAAACGAACTTTAAATCTAAGTTCTCTCGCAAACAATACTCTCTAATTGTTTGCGTCTGGGCATCAAGAGAGTAACCTTTCTCTGCTTGTTCTGTCGTACTTACTCGAATATATCCAACCGCTCTCTTCTTCTCAATAGTTCCTGAATTCATCATATTTATTCAACCTCTCTCTCTAGCATACTTAAAACGTTCTTATCCATTCCTTTTAGGTAAAGACCAGTAAGCATCTTATATTCATTCACAACAATACGATCTATAATTTCTTGAAAAAACTGGTACTGCAACACAGTTGGCATAGCTTCTGGCTCCCCTAACTGCTGCATTCTTCTACTCAAATCTTTAACATCGACTATATTAGGTATTTCTTCAGTTGGTAATTTTAAAGACTGCTTATTTAAATAAGCAATCTCTTCTCTTAGTTTTTCTTGACTCAACTTTCCAAGCTCAAATTCACAAAATAACAATTGCTTATCTTTAGCCTGTTGTTGTTTATCAAGAGTCTTACTTTTTTTGATGTGTTCAATTTTCCGATCTACACTTACTCCTATCTGCTCCAAAATAGTCGTATTCAATAAAAAGCTCATGATGTCTTTTACAACCTCTGCTTCAATCTTTCTAGTGTTCAGTCGATATCCTCTACATACACTTTTTCCGTTAGCTATATAAGAAGAACAAGTATAGTAATAAATTTTGCTTAATTTGCTTAGATCTTGCGCATATTGAATAGTCAGTGCTTTATTGCAATAAGGACATTTTATTTTTTTTACTAGAAATGATCTTCTCCAGTCTTTGCGCATAAGTTGTTTACTCTCTCTAATTCCTTTTGCCTTCTCAAACAATTGAGGAGAAACGATGGCCGTATGTTGTCCTTTTACAATTCCAAAATGATTATCGATTATCCCCGTATATACAGGATTGATTAACATATTTCTTATGTGACCACTATTAAACATCTTTCCTTTAAACGTGACCTGCTCTGCATTTAAAAGGTTACTTATTTTTCTATATCCGTATCCTGTTAAATACAATTCATAAACCTTTTCGACTATCTTAGCTTCTACAAGGTCAATTTCCATTAACTTATTTTTGTATTTATATCCATAAGCTACATGAGCAGACAACGCCAGTCCTTGGCTATGTTTCTGCCTATTTCCTTCTAATTTATTTTCTCGTAGAAGTTCACGTTGCATTTCTGCAACACTACCAATTACTGAAATATGAAATCTTGTCATAGTTTCTGTAGTAACATTGATTGGATCAGCTATACTGATAATCTTAACTCCATAGCTTTGGCAAAAATCATAAAACTTAAGCATATCTGATGTGTTTCTGCTAATCCTATCCATTCTCCAAACATATAAATACTTAACCTGCTTCTTTACAAGCAATTGTTTTAACAGCTGTATTCCTTTTCTATCTAAGTTCTTACCACTAGCCTTATCTGAAAAGACATGAGCTATTTGATGATGTCTTTTTTCAGCTTCTTTTAGTAAAACGGATTCCTGTGCTCCTAAGCTTTTTTGGATTTTAGTAGACTGTCTAACATATCCTACTACCTGCTCCATAATAAACGATGTCCCATGTCACTACCACGAGACACCTTCCCTCCTCTTACCATTGGTTTTTATACAAATGCAATTCATAACTCCTTAGCCATTATTCTTTATTTGCCATCAGCCTCATCTCTTTCAATATACTTATATTGAAAGATCGATATCAACTGCTCTGCTACTGTTTCAATAAATACTTTCATTTTCTCATCTTGCATCTTTTCTCCTCCTTTTTCACAACTCAAAATCTTGCTCATCAATTGTTTGCAAATCTTTTGTATCTATTCTTTTTGAAGCATTATCAAATGACATAGCTTTGAAACTACTAGCTATAGGTATGTTTTCCTGTCTTGACAAGTTTAGTAATAGGTCATGGTATTCTTCTGGAATCTCAAAAGTGTAGGTCGTTACACGCTCTTGTTTCCCATCTATAGAAAGCAGTTTACGAAGTGTGAGTCGGTCACCCTCAGTTTTTAAAATATTTTTTCTTTGCCATTCTTTAATTACAATTTTTGCGTCTTGATAGTTTAGTTCTTCCATCATTGCTGCAAATTGATTCGTAATAATCGCCACTTCAACTATCTTTTTACTGCCATTTAATTTTATCGATAATTTACCCATCACTTCATAAGGGGTATGACTAGAATTTTCCCGTAATAGTTTTGATTGATTGGCCACCAAATACTGAGATACATCATCAAGCGCTTTTGTTGCCATATCTCTGGAGTCAAAATTCTCTCGATCGTTTTCAATGAGAAAGTTTTGTAATGCTGGAATATCAATATCTAATATCTCTAGCTTCTTAAGCAAGCTCGCTGTTGTTGTAATAGCTGCAAGCTTAATCGATATCCTTTCTGAAGTATCCGACTTAGGAATTTCAGAAAGGATATTTTTCCTTTGTAACTTGAATTCCTCGTCCACGCTATCCAACCCAGAAGCCAATAGTTCACTTACAAACAGAGGTAATAAGTGGCCATAATTCCTATTGGTTGTTTGCTTGATCATTTCTGACTGTTCAGCCGACTCTGTCCAAGCAACGTGAGCAAACTCCAAAATTCTCACACGTAATCCTAGGTTATTGTCCAAACGATTGAATATTGAGACTTCCCCGTTACTAATAATAGTTGTGGCCCATTCAGCTATTTCTCGCTGTGATCCATCTTTCCTTAATCGAGACTTTTGCCTACCTTCTGTCATAGAGTATAAAAGAGATGTTAAGTTTTTACTGCTTGACATTGAGAGCTCATCAAATGCTATAGGTATACCCTTGACATGATCTAAATGGCCAGTTATCCCATTTTGAGTGCTGTTCCACGACTTTAATAAGCCGTTGTCTCTAGATGTTGGATTGCCAGCGACGGAAAGAGCTAGCATTGTCATTGTGGTCTTACCTTGACTAGACTGGCCCGTAACGTTAACGAATAGTGTTTTTAGATCGTCATATGTTTTAGTTAAATATGCTATCACGGGTGCAGAGCACCCCAATACAACAGCAAACTCTAGAGGTGTCTTGCCTCTAATGAACCTCTCATAAGTATTCATCCATTCGTTTAAGGTCCCTTTTGGAGTTAGATTTAGTTTAGCTGAATCAGCTAGCCTGTATTCTTCTAGGGTTCCCTTTGAGGAAATAGCATTAGCATGTAGAAACACCTGTTGTTCATTAACTTCTGACCAGCCGTAGTGGTTGTAAGTGTTTAATACTTTTGCATAACCTCTAGTTTTAATTAGCACCTCTGACAATTCCTTCTTATTTCCAGCATGGACATCAATTCCATACTTCATTAAACTTTCAATTCTCATACCTGTTAACGCTTCTCCTGAAACAAGAACATGGTCTATTTTACGTGAGCTAGATCTATAATATTCGATTTCGTAATTTTCTGTATTTAAAGAAATATCGTGATTTATAGTTGAAATACGTACATAGTCAGCTAGATTTACATAGTCTTTACCCTTCTTAATTGATACTCCTTCTGTAGGGCTAATAATATACCTACCGAATTTAAGCGTCTCAGGGAGATGCTTATCCTGAGACGTAGCAACACTTTCCTCTACTAAAGAATTTTTCTCGACCTGCTGTACTGAACTTTGAAAGCTTAATTGATCTCTTGCTGCTGTATTGATTGGCTTCATTCTCTTCACTCTTTTATCCTCCATTTATATTAAAGAAATTGCTGATAGATAGACATAATGATTGAATTGGTCATCATTTAAGTGACATCACAACAATGTTTTCGAACTTCGTCTCGAATCTTCTTAGTTTTTTAACATAGCGAGGTCTAACACTTGCCATTACAAGTGCTCCTTTTAAATCAACGAGATTGACAGAACCGTCTGTATAGATTGGCAACGAGGAACCGACCCACCGAAATAATTTTTCATAAGGTGCCTTTTGATTAGCTCTAACTGACGGAAGTAGACAATCTACAATAGAATTATTTATTTCAAAAAGTAAATTATTACTATACGTTTTTTTCATAAGAAAGCGAATTTGGATTCGCTCATCTGGTAATACGCTGATATATAAGACTTCTCCTATAAAATGGACTAATTCATCGTTCTTCTTGAATAAATAGTCACTTTTTTTCATTAAAAATTGCTCCATTATTGCTTTCCCTCCTCTTCGAGATCTTGTTCTTCATTGCCAATATAAATAAGATTTAATAGATTGAAAAAAGCATGATCATTTCTTGAATCAACCTTTTTTTGAATCGTAATAAAAAACTCACGATTAATTAGCTCGGTTAAATCAACCAGACCATTTTCATATTCATTTAATTGACTGACTGATTCTAGCAGACGCGTATATGCATACGGTGCTCGACTTTTGGCATACTCAGGTGAAGGTAATCTACATACATAGAGTGATTGTATTTCAGGTATTCGATATCCGTATACGTCCCCTACGCAAAATTCTAGTATTAAATTCCGATATTGATCTTCGGTAAAATATATATTCTTTAGTTTTGCTATTGCGTGCATCCTCTTGTCCTCATCTTTGGTGAAATCATATTTATTGATCAAAATTTGATTTGAATTACTCATCTGATATGCCTCCTTTGTTATTGTGAAAAGCAATTTGCTTTACTCCTAATATTCTATCAATCTTTTTTTTGACTCCGTAGGCCTATCTGACCTCAATTTTGACCACTCGATAATACTAATACTTTTTATATTCTTGAAAGTTAAATTAGACAAAAAAAAACCAGTATAATCATTAGAGACTATACTGGTTTCAAACTACTATTAATATTGAATGTTTGTTTCGTAAAGTCTTAATTATAATGGAAATTTTTCATTGATTTTTTTAACCATCCTCTTATCTTCTTCACTCAGCTTTGCTAACATATCCTTTAGTGGATTCATATCTTCTCGTTTTTTATATTCAAGAAAGTCCTCTAATTGAGAAGAATTTGCCCATTGATTATTTTCTTTTATCTTACTTTCATATTCATCTGAAGATTTAAATTCGAATAATTCTTTAACTACATTTTTCATTATTTGAATATCATTTTCGTTCAATTCATGCATGACTTCATTTAATTCTATATATCTTTTAAATCTTATTTTTGGTTTGTCTCCCCATGAATGCTTTTCTAATATAATTAAATAATGTTTCAATTCAGGCGATTCAAAAATTTTATTAAATGAAAGAAATTCTTTGTGAAAGAACTCTAAAGCCTCTTTCATGTGTTGCATTACCTCAATGAATTCGCTACTTTTACATGAGTCTAATTTATTAATAGTGCTGTTTAATATATGGTTTAGATATAAATCTCCTACTAGCTGATCTCCATTTTGCTCAATAATATCAGTCTTGATACTTATCCCCTCTGTACTTCTTGTTAAAACTTTATTCAAGTCACTGAGTATACTAGTGTATTGATAGATGGTATCTCCTAGCTTACGTGTATAGAGTGAGTTATAAGATACAAAAATAATTAGTAAAAACATTAATGGTTTTGAATTAACCTCCCATTGATGCGTCTCTTTAGGGGTTTTATTTTTTATAATATCTATACAGTTATTTTCTAATAAACACTGCTCAAGTAGAGTTACCCCCCAATCTTCTTCAAAAATCAGTTTATAAGCTGTAGGAGAATATGCTAACAACTCAATAGTGGATGCTAAGACATTTTTTAATTGTTTACGTCTAGATGCGCCTCCATCAGCCCAATTTGTATATTCATTAGTGGATGTTATAGCTTTTCCTCTTTGTCCTTCTACTATCTTTTCTTTAACATAATTCGGGTTTCGTTTTGGTATAAAAAAGGCAAAATCATATAAACCTATAATTTTCATTTCTATCCCTCCTAACTGAATTATTATGCAAAAACTAGTTATAATCAAGTATCTTCTAGAAAAGGTTTAACTGTCCTGGAGTCCTTTATAATAATTGATTCTTAACTACCCATTTTTAAAAGGTATAAGATTCCACTTTGTCCGAACCTTACTAGTCAATGGATGATAATAGTTAGTAGAATGCTCATCACTTAGTATAAAACATTTTTTCTTTTCTTTATTTAACTTTTCTACTAATTTTTCTACTCTTTCTTTTACTATCCTATTTTTTTGGGGCAAGCTACCCCATGCAAAGATAATTTGCTTTGATTCCTTTGCACATTCTAGTATCAATTTGTCATTCTCAGTATTATTTGCTTGTTTAAACTTTTTATTCGCACTATCTGCTATTCCTATCATTGAATATAAATTCACACTAAAAAAACCACCAAATCCTTTAGTATATAATTGATTGGTAATTAACATTTGAGTCGTATCTGACAGAATAAGATCAGCTTTTCCAGGATAGAGGGTAATTATAGTCGCTAGTGGTTTTTTTGTATCCCATACCTTCTTCAATACATAGCGATGCTCGTGATTATCTGATTCTATTACATCCACTTTAACTGTAGCATTCATATTTATCATAGCGCAACTCTCCAATCTAGAAAGGTTTCTATTATAACAATTGCAATATTCATAAATAGTTGTAACATTCTTTTTTTCATTTTGTCAGCTCCTCAACTTAGTTCTTTTTTTAATAACTTGGCCATTAATTTTAATCCATCTAAAAATATTCTCAATAATTTTTCATCCATCATTTCACCTCACACTAATTGAATGGCTTGCTGTACACTAAATAATCATCTCTTATAATACCAACAAGCTGCCACTTGTTATTTTCTGCACCAGCAATAATGTATATGACATATTCTTCCATATTATAAAAATGAACCAATAACTCTTCACCTGTTTGTAACTCATCAAAATACTCCGGTAGCAAATCTGGATCTAGTTCATCTCGTCCTAATAGGATGCTCTCATATCCAAAGTCAGCTACTTCAGCTACAACATCAAACTGCTCTTTTAATAAATCAATTACATATGGCATGTTATCCATAACTTTATCCCTCCGTTCTAAAATTACCTCTCTCTTTTAAAGAAATATAAGTATCTTCGCCAATAATTAGATGATCTAACAATCTAATGCCCATTAAATCTCCTGCCTCTTCTAGTCTTTTAGTCATCATAATATCTGCTTCGCTTGGTTCTGGATTGCCTGATGGGTGATTATGTCCCACCATAATAGAAGCAGCATTACTAAGTATAGCTGGTTTGAAAACTTCTCTTGGGTGTACGAGTGAAGAGTTTAAACTTCCAATGTGACATATATTCAAAGATGTCGGCTGGTTTTTAGTGTCTAAACACATCACAATAAAATGCTCTCGGTCTACATCTCCTAAAAATTGTTTCATTAGATCAAATCCATTCTGAGGCGAGTGAACTGTCCGGTTTTTATATAACAATGACCCCTCTTTTACCATTTGGATTTTTACAATATCAACTCTTTTCGCCGCTACTTTCTTATTCTCTGTAATTACCATCTCTTGTTCCATCGTTTTTTTCCTCCATAATCAATATTATCTATGATTTATTAGATCTCCGAGCTCTTTAACTATCGTTTAATACTTCTTCATATATTTTCACACCATCTTTTAGGCAATATAAAAAAAGTGGATAGCTTGTATCGGCATCTGAGGCCACACAAACCATCCACTCTATTTCATTTATCAGACAAGTATATGTTTCAAATAAAACTAACTCGGTTACTACCTCAATTAAATCATCGGATATTTTTTCTTTATTAAGTTCATCTTTATAAAGTAATTGTGACTCTTCCTTTATTTGATTCTCACATACATTAATATTATATTTGGTAAATAGAAACAAACTAAAATTTTCCTTTCCAAAATAACACATTTCAATCCCTCCTCAACTTTGTTTTAGTATTACTTTATATACTTTTATTTTGCTATTTTAATATTACTATCAATTTCATATTGATTTTTCATTTCATATACATCCTCCTTTAAATGGTTAGTAGTCTTCCGGAAACAACATTGTTTGATACTCCACATCATCAATTACCCAAATAGTTTTACTTATAAAATCTTCCATAATGATTGGTAAAACTGTTTTATAGCTTCGCCTAGGCTTTTCTTGACTATGTCTGATCTCTTGACCCGCGTCAGTAATGTTCAATTCAAACTTTTGGAGATAATCCATTTCATTACCTTTCTTCACTTGATCGTCTATTAATCCCCACAAAATTAATTGCATCTTTGGAGATAAAGTATTATCAATACTCCTAGTAACGTAACGATTGTTCTTTGATTGAAACATATCTCATCCTCCTTTCATTTATTATTTTAGGCAAAAAGAATAGACCAAAATCCATATTTAGGATCTTGGTCTTCTTAGTTCTCTTAGTTAACAATATTCCATAACTATAATATATATTTAAAAACAAGGATTAAACTATTTAAGTAGATTACAGATTTATAGTATTAGCATGGCGAAAGAAAGCGCGTTTAAAAAGATTATCATAAGAAATACAGATATAACCGAGCTTCTATATCCCCTATGACTAAAACCTAACTCATGTATGTAGTTGTTTAATTTTCATGTACATTTGTCATTTATCCACCTTTTCCATCTACTAACAATAAAATTTTACTATCTTATCATACTATAAAGTCGGTTGTATTTTAGAAATGTGGCCCATTATTATCTGGCAAAAATGGTCTACTTTAGTTTAGCCGTTACATATGCTATCATTACCCCAAACTGGCGAGTGGACTAATTAAAAAGTGATAAGTTAATATTCTCCAGTTATGGATTTACTTTGGAGAATGATAGCTGTGTCAACATTAGAACTTAATATTAACTTTCCAAAAACATCCTCTTTATATCATCTAAGTAATTATCCGATACTTCGGGTGAAAGATACTGACCGTCAATTGCATTCAACATTATCGCTTCTTTTTCTTTCAGACGATTGTAAACTTGTTTGTCAATAAATCCATTATGAGCTGAATCGCCCTCAGTCATCAAATAATAATATCGAGTATATTGATCTTTTGCTAAACCTAAACGATGAATACGATCTCTAGATTGCAACATGAAAGTTAGATTGAAATTATACTCAAAATAAATGGCATCATGCACTGTTTGATGTAAAGAAATGGATTCACCTAGGGTAGCTGGATTCGAAATTAGAACTTGAATATCTCCATCACGGAATTCATTAATTAAATCCACTCGCTTATCTTTTGGGGTTGCTCCATAAATTAGATGAGTAGAAATGCCATTTCCATTCAATTCTTCATGAATTTTTCCCATCGTTCCGACAAACATGCCCCATACGATAACTTTCTTTCCTTCAGAAACTAGCTGACGTATCAACTGCATTCCTTTTTCAAATTTAGGCGTTCTAATACTTTCAACACCTAAATCCAAATACATACGCTGTTTAGCTTTATTTTTTTCATTTGCATCTAGAGCCGATTCAACACTAAAATCAATTTCATCAAATAAAAAGCCTAAATTATGCAAGTCAATTTTTTCAGTCAGTAAAGCTGGGTTAGTAGACGCTTGGAGTAGACGAATATACCGCCCTAATACATTACCTTCTACTTCATGAATTGTTTTAGCTATTTCTTGTTGTTCCGTACTAGGTAATACTTCTAGAACTTTGTCCATATCTGCTGGCGGTACATTCAAGTCCTCTTTATTTGTTCGCCAAAAGAATGGCTGTAACTTCTCATTAATCTCAGATGTGTTAGGATTTTCTAAATCAGCAATTCCCCAACCAAAAAAAGTATTATACTCGTTATCATAAAGTAAATGTAAGAAGTTATAAATGTCTTTGTATGAATTAGGAATAGGGGTCCCTGTCAAAACATAATGATAACGCGCTTGTTTTCCTAATTTTAAAGCACTATTAGCTCTTTTTCCTTCAGGATTTTTCACCCGATGAACCTCATCAAAAACAATCATTGTTTTTTCATTAATTAATCCATTTAGAACAGATAGTTTCCAACCAAACAAAGATTCATAATTCAACACAATCACATTAGCGACACCCCAATTTGTACGAATATTACCAACATCATTATAATCTTTCATATTCATATAATGCAGTTTACGTTTTTCCCCAAAAACTTCTTCAAACTCTGTTCGCCATGCTTCAAATGCATTCAACGGTGAAACCACTAAAATTCTATCTACTTCATTAATTTTAGGTGCACTTAAATAAGCAAATGCTCCGTACATCATAGCGGTTTTGCCAGAGCCTGGGACGCTAAAGTTAGCAGCACGCTTCATCATGGCAAGAAAGAAACTGGCTTGAATCTGTTGCATTTTTAGAGGGCGCGTAATTTCTTTATCTATAATCAATTGGAACTCTTCTAATTCTTTATTCCATCGCTCGTCGTATTCTTTTATAGTTATTCCAGCAATACGCTGTTCTTCAATAGCGTAACGGTTTTGAGAAATAAATGCTTGAATTTCGCCATCAATCTCAAGTTCGGTATCAATTCTAGCATTAATTTTATCTATGAGTTCAATTAATTCAACATAGTTCAATTCAGTTGATAAGTTTAAATTATCAAAGTCTTCAAAGTATGATCGATAACGTTCAAATAGACGTCCAACTTTACGCGATTTCAAAGCTCCATCATCACTATCAATAAATCTGAAAATACTATTATCGCTAATCAACTTTGGGTTATAATTCATCCTCATACACCTCAATTAAATCTCCACTAACAAGATTAATTTTAATGAGTATTTCACGAATTTCTGAAACTTGATCTTTGCTAAAGTTATTGAAATGCAAATTTCCTGTCAACCCATCTCTACGTTTAATATCTTGTAGCATATTTAAGGTTTCTTTTATATCAGAAATAAAGTTATCGACATTCTTCCCCCTATTCTGACGGTTGATAGTATTATTGTAAACCTCAGTCACTTCACGCAATTCTGGGGTAGCTTCTTCTAATCGTTTACGATAATCTGCTGCGGAAGTTATTTTTTTAGATTCTAATTTATCTCGAATCTCCTCAACAGTATCTTCAATCGCATCGTTATAGTCATCATTTATTGGCGAGGTTACAACATTTTTAATATATTCTCTAATTTCACGAACCGTATCTCCACCTGTTAAAACCATCTTTCCAAGCAAAGTAAATGCAGTTGCTTTCGTTTGTTCATATTTAGGTCCTTTAGTAGGGAAACTTATTATGAATTTCTTCGCTAGTTCATACAAAGGATTATACAATTTAGCATCTTTAATAATGTAGTAGGCATCCATTGAAGCATTAATGAAGGTTAAAAAATCATGTATTAATTCAACAGTCGAAATTCTGTTTTCTACATCTTTTAAGCTCATATTTGCTTCAAGTGAATAGTCTTTCCTGCTCATTAGTTCATCTTTGACAATTGTTTGATAAACATCAACTGCTAAGTCAACTGGATCATATTGAAGTTTCTCTTCTATTCCCATTTGGATTGCAAGTTCTAAACGCTTGATTTGAGCACGATCAGCTTTTGCGTCATAAGTAAACGGCAGAATGACTGCTTCAAAATAGTATGTAGACCCAGTTTCAATCTCTAACTGACGAAGAGCAGTAAAACGTCTATTTCCGTCTATAATACGGCCATCAAGTAAAACATACCCATAAACTTGCTGTCCTTTGTCCTTGATAGACTTTTTTGTTTTCTTTAATGCAGGAGCATTATCTTCTTCAATAAACTCAGCAATTTTATTATTGTAATCAGTTCCCATTTCATCACTATGCGGATTTAAACTCCCAAATTCCCGTTTGATTTGGGTGGAGATACGACCGTTTTCATCATTGTAATACAAATACTTAAGTGGAATACGATACACGTCGAGCATCGTATTCGTTAAGTTTGGAATAGTCGTTGGTAATTTTGGTTTAGCACCCGTGGTAGTAATTTCACCAGCTTCTGCTAAATTCATTAAATTGTTAACCATTATCTTTTGTCACCTCTCTTAATTTTGTATAAACGTCCTCTGCCGTCGTGGCTTCTTTATATTCAACGCCAAATTCTTTGAGTTTTCCAAAGAACTTATCTTGAATAGCAACAATCTGTTCATCACTTAATCGTTTTCCAGAGCCCTCTGCTTTTGTTTCGACAAGTAGATAGACGTTTGTCCCATCTTCTCGTTCTACCATGTATACAAAATCCGGTGTTGTGGTTCCACCCATATACTTAGGAACCTGAATTGCTTTTTTAGGAAGTTTTCCGAATGAAAGCACACTCGAATCATATCCACGCTTCAGCAGGTCTTTTTCAGGATGTACTGAATCATAACGAAGCGGTGGCATTTCATATAGTTGACGTTTATCTTCAAATGTATCATTGTCTTCATTTACACCTATGACAGTAGCCAAAATATCGTCTTTAAAGTCACCTAACTTAGCATCAAATACTGAAGTACTTGCTTGGAAATCTAGTGCCTGGTATTGATAACTTTGTGCATATCGTTCTTCAAATCTTTGCTTAAAGTCACGTATTAAATTATTAAAGGTTACTTCATTTAAGTATTTCGTATCACCATGATATTCATTTTTCATATTTTCAACTAACGCACGATGAAGCTGAGCTGGTTTAAGTTTGGTTGCTTTTGCCAATTTCAACAAGAATTCTCCATATATCATGCCATCAATAGGCTTACGACTTTCATAATTTGAAGTTTGCTCACGAACACGCATCTCACCTTGTTCGTCATTATAATATAATTCTCCATGTGTAAATTCTGGATACTGCAAAACAAAATTTACATTGTTTTTCATTATTTCATCGATCAATAATTGCATTGCTTCATCATTAATATGCTCAAACTCAAGCATATAGCGATTAGCAAAAGTTTGCCATAACTCACGCATCTTGTTCCAATTATCTTTGTTGAGTTTGATACGCTGTTTTGATTTTGGGCCACCTGTTGTAATTTTATCTTTTTTGATACGGTTCACATCTGTTAATATTGGATAAAGTTCAATAAGTTTTTCAAATCCATTCTCTTCGAAATCGTTGTTTCGTTTAATGATTTTCGCTGCATCTAATTGCTCAAGCAAAGTTTCTTCATCAAGTTTATCGGTCTTTTCAATAATTAGTTGAATCATTGCATTTGTTAATTTTATTTCGTCTAACTTAACTGTTGCATCAGCATTTACTTCAGAAACTAATTTTCCAGCAAAATCTTTTTCATCATACCCAATTAAAAAGCGTAAGCGACTAGGTAGTTCATCTTGCTGTAATCGATGACCATTTTCATCTACTGGTAAGCGTAAACCACGCCCTACTTCTTGGATTTTTGAATTCTCACTACCAGATGTCCGGAGCTTAGCAATGACAAAGACATTAGGATTATCCCAACCTTCACGCAGTGTCCATTTTGAAAATAAGAATCGGCGTGTTTCCCAATTGCCTTTGTCATCTTTAAACGACAATAACTTTTCTTTATTGCGTAAAATATCATCCACCTCTGCTTGAATTGCTTCATCACCACTACCACGATCTTCTCCAAAATATCCAGCATGCACATTTTTCGTTAGATTGGCTAAGGTCGCTTGTAAAAATGATAAATATTCTTGTTCACGTGGCAATTTTTTCAACCGGAATTCGCGTAACAATGACTCCACTTTTCGCTGTAATAATTTTTCAAAGATTTCTTTTAACCACCCTTGTTCATTACGATAGGATCTAATTGAATCAATAAAAAACAACGAGAGTGTTTTTACTTTTGCTTGATTACTATTTTCACGCATAAAGTTTTCAATCTCAGCTTCAAAATGTTTGTCAATCGCATCTCGAATAATCATTTCCTGATATGAACTGGTCATTGTGGCCGGCAAAAACTCCATTTTTTTTTCAAGTTCTAAACCATTTGAAAGTATCTTCGCACCTTCATAAGTAATATCGCCGTCAAACCCAATATCGTCTCCTACAGTATAGGTGTATTTAGTTGTACCATTTCTCAAAACCAGCTGTTTATTAGTAACTGAATCAACAATATACTTATTCTTAGCTTCTGATTCAGAAACGTTTGGGTAATAAATATCAATCCCTTTAACTAATCCTTCATTAAACGACGTTACTGCATTTAAATTAAATTGAGGTTGCTTACGATAATAGTCTGTAACTTCTTTTACATTTTTACCAATTTTAATTTTTGGAAATGTTGCGCCGAAACGAATAATCATCTGTGGATGAACATTTTGAATCGCCTTATAAAATTCTCCATCACGTGGGAATCGGTGCGGTTCATCGACTAATACAATTGGACGTGTCGCTTGAATCGCTTCTAATGGCTTTGTAAAGCCTGAAAGCATTGTTTGGTTGAATCGTTCTTGCCCTTTGTTTTTACCACGAGAGATAACGCCTTTCATATTATCTGAATTCAGCATAGACGCGTTAATCAATAGGACTTGAATCGTCGATGAATTTAATCGATCACCTTCAATAAATTCTACTAAGTGCGCTGGTAATAATCCCTTTTTGCTATTAAAATCCCCAGCGTTAATTACATTTAGGTTGATTTGTGCATTTTCATAGTCTATAGAAAAATGCTGTTTCGCATAGTCCGCTTCAATAAAATTTTTCCAGCCTTCTTTAATAGCTGGCGTGGGCACTACTACAATAAATTTGAACAGACCATATTTTTGATGCAAGTCATACATTGTTCGAACACCAACGTATGTTTTCCCTGTACCGGTTTCCATTTTGATATCAATATTAGTGCTATCCACACCCCTACCTTTTATAATCGGATTGGCATAGACATAATTTTTGTTAGGGTCAGTCGTTGCTTTATCTATTCCACAAAATGCATCATCTAGAGCTTGTAGTGCTTCTAGCTGGTGTGGTAGTTCCTCTAATAAAATTTTCATGTTTTTTCACACACCTCCTAGTATCTTACTAGTAAATTCACTTTATTTTCTAGTTGATTCAATGCAATCTCAAGTTCGCGTAAGCTTTCCATTTCCATGGTGTAGCCATAAACAACAATCGTTTGAACCGAAATTTCATTTGTACCAATCACATTTACTAAAGCTTTTGTGTTATCAGATTTCCAGTCATTCGTAATGATATAAATACGTTGATTGTTAACATGGGGCAGTTGAACACCTCCAAAATCACGCATCTTAATAGGCACATCAAATTTGTAATTATCACTTACTAGATAAGTTTGAAGAATTGTATCATTTCCATCCGCATTTCCACCCACGCCAAGTTTGTCACTAGAGAATAAGGTAATCATATCGTCAAACATATTTAACTGCATGTCGTCGTTATACTCAATTTTATCCAGCGCTTGTTGGTTAGATTCTACTGCTCGATAATGTTTGAAACCAAAATCTTGTTTATCGATTAAAAGTGGGTTCTCTGACTGAATCTTATAGCTTGCACGAACAATACGCTCTCTAGAAATTTCATCAATTGATTTAAATCCAGCTTCAAAGGCTGATTTCCCACCTTTTGTTGGTGCTTTTTTTCCATCAGAATTTATAGTAAAAGTTGACTCAGGTAAAGTGCACATTATAAATTGGCGATTGCCACCATCTTCTGCATTCAATTGCATAACAGCATCAGCAGTAGTAGAAGAACCTGCAAAGAAATCTAAAATTATGGCATTTTTTTGATCATAAGTAATCATGTTTACTAAATACTTTATTAAAGAGCTAGGTTTGTTATATGAGAATATCTCTCCAGCTTCCATAGAAAAAAGTTTAGATATCTCATCAGTTGCATCTTCGTTAGTTCCAACACCAACTTTTGAATCAATGATAGTAGAAGGTGCTTTAATTCTATCTTCTTGCCCAGACCTTAAAACATTAAATCCATATTTTGTAGAAAGATTTACTATACTTCCACTTGCAATTTCTTTATTTAGATAATCTTGGCTCCATGTAAACCTTGCTTTTGCTTTTATTTCATTTATAACAAGTCCGTTTTTAACGATAAATCCATTTTGAAAACTCACTCCTGTTGGTGAATCATTAAAAATTCTATTGTATGAACCATCGCTAAGTTTAGTTCTAATGGTATTTGCAGGAAAATTTAGTTCTTTCATAGAATTTGTCCTTTTAACAATCGGTTGCATTTTATCTGAATATGCCTTTTCACCAAAATTAATATGTGTATTAAGTGAAGAAGTATAATATAAAACGTATTCTGTCATTTTCCTGATTTTTTTATTTAAAAATGCTCCCTTTTTCTTTCTCGTCCAAATAAATTCCCCTCCAAAACTTCCTTCCCCAAACACATCATCCATCAACAATTTCAAATTTGCTTGCTCATTATCATCAATCGATATAAATATAACACCTGAATCTTTTAATAATCTTTTCGCCAAATGCAGCCTAGGATACATAAAAGCTAACCATGCACTGTGCGTGGATTTTCCTTGAATTGATTTTAAACGTTTGAGCTCATCTTCGTTCAGTCCAAACATATTTTTAAGTTGTTCATCAGTATACTCGAAGTTATCGGGGTAAACAAACCCATCTGAACCTGTATTATAAGGTGGATCAATATATATAAAATCTACACTATTCGCATAGTTTTGTTTTAAATGGCGTAACACTTCTAAATTATCCCCAGTAAAGAATAGATTTTTACTATCTTTATTCTCTGGTTTTTCATTATGTTCATTATCTGGCACAATAACAGTTGTAGATCGCTCACCAGCTTGTTTCTTTGCATAGTTTTTACCAATAAAATCTATTTGGTAACCGCTAGATAGCTCATCAACATTTTGTTCTTTTAATGCTCTTTGGAATTTTTCCATATCAAATTTGGCTTCTTCAACAATATTTCCTTCGTCATCATATTTCTTTGCAGTAAAAAATTCTGGCAGCTTTTGGCTTAACTCAGCTAAAAATACAGAATTCGGTTTAATCGATTCATTAAATCGTTGATTATCTTTTAACATTTTCACACTTCCTCTTAATCATTATATTGCACTTTTAATTATTCAAACTTATAGAAGAGACCTATACTCAATAGGCTTTTGTCACTTAGATACCATAAAATCAGTAATTCTTACCTAATCAATTTTTACCTAACCATTATTGGGACACCTAACTTAAAGATTTCTGTTTCTTTTTCTTTGAATAAACTCAATAAGTTTTCATTCAGCCTAAATTTTCAAAAAATATAAATTACTAATTTAAAATAATATAATAATGTAACTCAACATTTAGCATTATTACATCTGTTTCTCATTTCCTTAATAAACAAACTTTATCATTTAAGTATATATCTAAGTTACGCTTTCCACTTACCATTATACCAATATTTATTAAGCAAAACACAAGAGTATATGACAATATCATAAAAGAATGTGACCATTTGTGTTATGTGAATATTTTTCATAATTGTCTTTGAACATATTCTAACCCTCCGAAATTTTTTCTCGCTATACTCTGAAGGATTATTCGAATAATCTTCTGCGAAAAGACAAGTTGCCAAAAGAAAATGATATTATCGAAAACTGTTAGTAGCATTTTTGAGTTACACATTAGCAAAATAGGATTGCCAACTTAATTTTGACAAACTAAAGAATTAAAAATTACTGACATCATCTTTTCCTTATACAGCAACAAAAAAAAGTACCTCTTAAATAACCATGAAGTACTTAATATCATAGATATACAACTGAAGTTTACCGCGTGTTTAGAATTTGGCTGTTTTGCGAGCTTTTTAAGATCTAGTTCAATGGATTTGGTTCTAGTGAGCTTGAATAAAATTTAATAGCAGTGATCATAAAGGGTTAGCAAATTTAAACCTTCATTGAGTTCCACGTAATTTAAACTCATTGGTGCCTTTTTAAACAATCAGAAATAGTACTAAAAAATTGTCAATTGTATTTCATATAGTAGCCGTAACACATAAGAAAGTTTATCACCATCTTTGCACCATTCTTATAAACATGATACTCATCGTTGTTATTCACCGGATCTATATTACTAATAATTAAGCGGTAAAAAGTTTTATATTTTTAACTTCGGAAATTTGATATTAGTGTTTCCACCTAATACACTTGCCCCAGCACCTATAGCTGCAATAGCTAAAAAAGCTCCTGCTGAAACAATTTTCCAGTTAAAATGTTTATTTTCTGTATCTTTTTTTTCCTTCATTTCAATAATTCTAATCATCTCATTTAAAAAGTATTTTTTCTCGTCAAAACTTATATTTTCATTTTCCAAACATTTATCTAATGCGTTAATTACCTTATCACAGCTATTATAAAAAGACATATTACTTTCAGAATTTGCATCAACAGTCTTTTCAAGAATTTCTCGATAATTTTTTACTATTTCAGTTATTATTTTTGTCAATTCTGGGAACTGCTCTAGTGCTCTCTTAGCTACCTTTGGGTCCATATTTTGTATCATAGATGCAAACGATACAACCTTATCTTTTGTCATATGCCGAAAATCTGGAATACCTAATTTTTGTAATACTTGATGCTCTGTTAATTGACTGCTCATCCTTTTTTCCTCCCGTTTAATTAATGTACCCTTCCATTTAAATTCTTCAATTATTCTCAACTCTTCTTCGTTTGGAACATTATTACTCTGATTCATATTATAAAATTCCGTTTAATTGAGTCCCCAATCATCAAAATTACTGGAGAAATCCAATAAGATTTGTACCTCTAATTTTTCATAACTCTTCTGCTTCTTCTCGAATGGAATTTTATTCCCAATATGTTCAACCAGTTCTTTTACTTCGGAGTCTGATGTATTTAGAAAATAACTTGTCTGCCATTTTTGCGGTAAGATATGCTTAATTTCCCATCTAACTGGCAGTAATTCTTCTTGATGTTGATAAGCTAATATTTTAATTAACTTTACCACCTTCATAGATCTCATTACTTCTTAAAAATGATTTATATTTAACAACTTTTAATAATATAAATAGTTCAACTTACTTATCTACGTTATTTATTAAGTGTTTTAGAATTTAGTCTTATTTCCGAAACATACTAAAATGACCTCATTTATGATATGGTTCATTCCGGACAATTTTGAAGCCACGATAGATCTGTTCAATTAAAACTAGTCGCATCAATTGATGAGGTAGTGTCATTTTTCCAAATGAGATAGGCGTATTGCTCCTTTTCATTACTGCATCGCTTAAACCTAATGATCCGCCTATAACAAAAACGATTGTACTTTTGCCCTGTACACCTAATTGTTCAATTTCTTTTGCAAATGCTTCTGAAGTTCGTTGCTTTCCTTCAATTGCCAATGCAAAAACATATGCTTGGTCTGGAATTTTGGCTAAAATACGTTCGCCTTCTTTTTCTTTGACTTGAACCATTTCAGCTTCACTTAATTTTTCAGGTGCTTTTTCATCTGGAACTTCGATTAATTCTAATTTACAATAGGCTCCTAATCGTTTCGCATATTCTGCGATACCCATTTTCAAATATTTTTCTTTTAACTTACCCACAGTTATTATTTTGATGTTCAAAAAGTTATCCTCCTATAATCACAGGTTATCCACAAAAGTTATACACATGTCCACAACTTTAAATCATTATATAGTGGTAGAATGCTTGTTCGACACTACATATATTGCATCCTTCTCGCAATAACCACATTTTTGTTTCGAGTTATCAACAGGTAACAATTGGTCTAGTACCGGCAGTTCAAAACCTCCATAAACTGCGTCATCTAAAGCTTCTTCCACATGTTCCTTACAAGCTAAAATTTTATCCATCCACAACACCTTCCTCATTTTGTGGATAACTTATTTCGTCTCCACATACCTACCTCTATTATTTTACAGCACTTATCCACAATGTTCAAAACTTTTCACACTTACTTGTCCACAAAAGTTTAAAAAACCAATTAAAAATTGGTTTATTTCATCATTTTTTCAGGTTAAAGAATTCGTTTCCAATTTTTTTACGAAGACCTAGACTTTTTATATTCTACACCTTATTCTTTTCTTATTACTAAACTATTAGGAGGAATTTTTTATGAGAGAATATCAAAGTAAAACTGAATTAATAACCACCATTAAAGGACACTACCAAAAATACATCATCGAATTTGATTCTATCTCTGAAGAACTTAAAGACAAAAGAATCATAGAAGTAGAACAAACTCCTTCTGAAAACTTATCTTATCAGATTGGTTGGATCAATCTCTTACTTCAATGGGAAAAAAATGAACAACAAGGAAAAACTGTTCAAACACCTACTGAAGAATACAAATGGAACAATCTAGGTGGATTGTATCAATCTTTCTATCAAGAATATGAAAATTATTCTTTAGCAAAACAAAAAGAACTATTAACTCAGTTAGTTGAAGAGTTATGCCAGTGGGTGGAAAGTCTCTCTGATACTGAATTATTTGAACCCGAACAACGAAATTGGGCTACTACAAAAGCCAAATGGCCTATTTGGAAATGGATTCACATAAATACAGTTGCACCATTTACGAATTTTAGAACCAAAATTCGTAAATGGAAAAAAGTAACTAGCTAATTACAAAAAAATGGAGTCTGAGTGATAAAAACTCAGACTCCATTTTCATTTTGAAACCTTTATTTTATTATAGAGTTGGTTCTGAAGCAGTCATTGTGACCGTCGTTTTTTGAAGTTCACCATTACGATAAAACTCGACTTCAATTTCTTTTCCGAGTTCAGAAGCATAAATTTCTTTACGCAATGATATTGAATCTGTAACTTCTTTACCATTGAATTTCACAATAACATCGTATTGCTCTAATCCAGCGACTTCGGCCGCTGAGTCTGGTTGAACTTCAGCTACTACAACACCAGAAGTAACATTTTCCGGTAATTTCAAGACTGATTCTTGTTGTTGTTCAGATATTTCACTTAAATCCAATAAGCTGATTCCCAATACTGGACGAACAACTTCACCGTTTGCTTCCAATTGATTAATGATGCTGACAACGTCATTGCTTGGAATAGCAAATCCCATTCCTTCAACAGTATCACTAGAGATTTTCATTGAATTTATCCCTATCACTTGACCAGCTATATTGATTAAAGCACCACCAGAATTACCTGGATTGATAGCTGCGTCGGTTTGAAGAGCTGTAACTTCCCAATCTACTACGCCATCGCCTGTAATATCCGTTTCAACACTGCGATTTTTAGCAGATATAATCCCTTGAGTAACGGAAGAAGCAAAGTTTGTTCCTAGTGGAGAACCGATTGCAATGGCAGGTTCGCCAACAGTCACTGCATCTGAATCACCGAAAGTAGCAACTGTGGTTACCTTTTCAGAAGGAATAGACAATACAGCTAAATCTGTCCAAATATCTGTTCCGATTAATTCAGCTTCAACTTTTGTGCCATCTTTCAAAATAACTTCAATTGCATCTGAACCATCAATAACATGATTATTGGTTACGACATAAGCTGTATCACCGTCTTTTTTATAAATCACTCCACTACCTTCACCAGCTGTCTGTAAGTTGCCGTCTTCCTCTTGCGTGCTATCTGTCTCAAGTGCACCACCTAAGCCTCCATCAGCCTGTGATTGCATATTAACAACTGATACAACTGAATCTTCTACTTTAGCGACAGCTTCTGTTACATTTGAAGTCACATCTACGCTGACATTGGTTGTGATCACTTCGCCTGTGTCTTTATCGACCATGCCTGTACCGGTTTCATTATTGATTCCATTATCTGTTGCTGCTAAGTATCCTCCACCTAGTGCCGCTACTACAAGTCCACCTATTATCCCTCCGACAATTCCATTTTTCCAAGAACCTCTTTTTTTGTTTCGTGTTTCCTCACTCATTGTATTCACCCCTCGTAGTCTTTTTATGATGCTAGTATAATCTTTACATTTGAATTTTATATGAAACTTTGGGGACCTTTTTATTAATTCATTATTATATTAACATTAAATCTACTTTACACGATAGTGAATGATCTTATACAAAATTGAAAACCTCTCTTGACTTTTAGTCGCGAGAGGCTTACTTTTCAAACTTTAAACAACAAATAAAGAAGTAGGTACAACTGGATCTGTATCAAATACTAAAAATTTGTCCTCAACACCTGTTTCTTTTTCTTTTAAAATGTTTACAGCAGTTAAATGAGCCAACTCTTTTAAATTATTATCTTTACTTAGATGACCTAAATACACTCTTTTCGTAGCGTCTCCTATTATTTCAGCTAAAGCTAATGCACCATCTTCATTTGAAAGATGCCCTTTGTCTCCCAAAATACGTTGTTTTAGATGCCACGGGTAATTTCCCATTCGCAGCATTTCAAGATCATGATTGCTCTCAAATAAATACGCATCTGCGTTCGAAACAATACCTCTCATACGATCACTAACATAACCCGTATCCGTCAGCATTACAAAACATTTATTGTCTTTATGAAAACTATAAAACTGAGGTGCAATCGCATCATGTGAAACTCCAAAACTTTCTACGTCTATATCGCCAATGGTCATTGTTTTTCCCATTTCAAATAAGTATTTCTGTTCCGTTTTAATCGTACCAATTATGGGTGTCATGGCTTCCCACGTTTGTTCATTAGCGTAAACATCTAAATGATATTTTCTAGCTAAAACACCCACTCCGTGTACATGATCGCGGTGTTCGTGTGTGACTAATATCCCATCCAAATCTGCTACATTTCGGTCAATTTTTTTTAACAATTCAGTTATTTTTTTTCCACTTAATCCACTATCAACTAAAATCTTCTTTTTTTCAGATTCTATATATGTCACATTTCCAGAACTTCCGCTGGCAAGAATACTAACCTTTAAACCATTACTTTCTTTGGATACCATCTAAAAAATCCTCCTCTATTACCTTTATCATTCTACATCAAACTTATATAAATTCAAGTTTTCGCAACGTAAAAAAAGACCCAAAGAAAGGGAGAGTGACAAGACAATTCTTGTTCGCCTCTTGCTTTGGGTCTATCTTTAATCTAGAAAATCGTTATTTTTAAATCTTTCATTTCAGTTTCTAAAGCTATTCTGCTGCAGATTCTTCATCAGCTGGTGTTTCGCTCGTCGGCGTTCGTATAATACTACCGCTCAGTGCATCTACTCGTTCGATCTCGGTATTTCCACTGTTAACAATTTCAATGTACCACATTGGTGCATACATGCTTAATTTCTGTAGCGAAAGTGTTTTTGAATACGTTAATTTTGGTTTTCTTACGGTAGCATTTGCTTGTATTTCGTCATTTTGGTATAAAATTTCAACAGCATTTTTATCTGTAATCAGCTTTCGACTTTCTCCTTGAACAGTAACTGGACCTACATACGTTTGATCATAAGAGATGACTTGTTTCTTATTATTCAAATGAAATACAATTTCTGATGTTCCATCTGCAATTGGAATATTGTTCGCTATTTGAGCGTACACTATTTTTTGCTCTGTTGGGCTATAGCTAAAATAACGATACTGTTTACCAAAAAGAACTTGATCACTTAACACAAATTCATCGAGCAACTCAATGTCTTCCTTTGTCAATTCTTTCTCTTCTGATAAAGCAAGTGGATTAGAAAGTAAGCTCATGTAAAGTGAGCCGTCTTTTTCAATAGTTCCAGAACGATTTTTTAATTTATCTATATTATCTTCTAATAAACTATTGGCTTCTGCTTGAACATAAGGTACTTTATTCTCAGTTTCTGAAAATTTTGGCAATTTAATATTTTCATTTTCCATCTCTTCCATAAAATCAATTAATTGATTTGAACTACTAGTATAATAATTTTTATTTTTATCTAAATACGTGAATATCAAAAAAGTATTTAGAAAGAGAAATGTAATAATAAAAATAATTTGAATTCGTTTGAAATCCATTTTATTGACCTCCTTCATTGAGAAGTAGGCTTTGGGCAAGTTGCCATTTGCCATTGATCTTAACATACCAATCAGGCTCTAAGTTGATCACACGATCAGATTCCGTACTATTTATCCAAGTATAACCGATTTTTATATCATCGATTTCTTCACTAGTATAGCCACTTGCCGATAGAGATTCCAAGACACTCACACCGCTTTGAAGTGTTTTTTGTTCTTCAACATCGGAAATAGGTGTTTGAGCAATAACTAAAGGAACTTGTAACCGTGACAATCCATCTTCAAAAACGGTTATATGAGTCGTTCCATAGTCAGAAAATTCACTAAACACTGGAAATCCTGCAATATAGCGACGATAAGTGACTTCTCTCGTAGAATCATTATAGTCAAAATAATGAACATCCGAAGCCCAGTTTTCATACTGGATCAATTCGTTGTAACTTACTCTAAGTGTTTCTGTAATGGATAACTTATTTTCAGCATTTCGATTGCGATAATACGTTAAAATATCGGTATTTTCGTTTATTTGCAGTTCACTCACATAGTCATTGTAGCTAACAATATTTTCATCGTTAGCACTATTTTCTCTTACTTCTGAAGTATCATCAAACAACCGTTCAATAAATAATTGATTCGTTTGCCTTTCAACTAAATAACTTAAATAAGGCAATTCTATTTCCTCTATTGAAGTATAAACTTGATTGCCTTCATCTAGAACAGCATTTGCCAAGTAAGATTTAGCCTTTTCTTCTTCTATCAGTTTATCTATTTTACTTTGATCTATTCCTTCTATTGCTTCACTGTAAAACAACTTCGAATGCGTATTATAAAAATAAATCTGATTTGGATTATCTTTTGAAAAATATATACGATTAAATGACCGATCTTGATACTCGCCTGCAAGATCATTAAATAAATCTGGGAAAACACCAAATGAAATATTTTCAACAAAAACCATTTCTAATGCATTGGTCTGACTTAATTTTTCTTCGTATTCTTCATTCGTTAATTCAATCGGCTCTTCAATCGCATCTACTTTCCATTTAGTAAATTCTCTAGTTATATCAGTTACAATTTCTGTTTGAGTAAATACATTTATTTCCCCATTTTTATGAAGGACAATTTGAGTTGGACCAAATACTTGGGACATATCGCGTGCGATAGACACAGAAGAGGTTGTTCCTTGACTCGCATTTGTTTCTTCACTAAATTGGCTAGGCATAGTCCAAATCATAAAGGTTAGGAAGAGACTCAGTATGATAAGAACTACTAGAACTACTTTTATGATTAAATCTTTTTTCATTCCCAATCATCCTCCTCATACGGAAGATAAGGTAGTGAAATATAAAAAGTCGTTCCTTTCCCCTCCGTACTTTCTGCCCATATTTTACCTTTATGTTGATGAATTACTTCCTTAGAAATGGCTAAACCTAATCCAGTTCCACCCATTGAGCGTGCTCTAGCTTTGTCGACTCTAAAGAAACGATCAAATACATTTGCTAAATCTCGTTTCGGAATACCAAGACCTTCATCACTAATACTTAAAACGACGCTATCATTTGTTTCAAAAAGTCCACAAGTAATCGTTCCTCCATCTGGAGAATACTTAATAGCATTATTCATGATATTATCTAAAACTTGAATCATTTTATCAGCGTCCACTTCAACCCATAATTGTCTATCCGTAAAGTTTCGTTTGATTAAAAAATCTTTTGTTGATTTGTCAGAAGACTGTATCATCATTTCAAAACGTTTGATGACATGATCAAACAACTCATTTACATTCAAGTATTCTAAATCTAACATACCTTTACCAGAATCCATGCGAGATAAATCCAACAGATCTTTGATCATCCGGATCATACGATCTGTTTCTTCTTGTGTTACTTGTAAAAATTGCGGAGCGATTTCCGGATCTTTCCATGCACCATCAAGTAACGCCTCTAAATAACTTCTCATACTTGTTAAAGGCGTTCTGAGTTCATGGGAAACATTTGAAACAAACTCTTTTCGCTCATTTTCTATTTTTTCTTGCTTCGTTACATCATGCAACACACAAACAATTCCACTGATAAATCCAGTTTCTCTTTGAATAAGAGTAAACTCACCCCTCAAAGTTACTGGTATCTCATCATTTGAAAAATCAAAATGCATATCATCTTCATTTTCCAATAATTTGCGCAACGTGTATTCTTTATCTATTTTTAATACTTTTAAAATTGAAACACCTAGCGCCATTTCCTGGGAAATATTCAACATTTCCATAGCTTTGTCATTGATAATAACAATGACTCCTCTTCGGTCTGTTGCAATAACTCCATCTGTCATGTGGGTCAACACACTATTTAAACGTCTTCGTTCAGATTCTGTCGTTTCTTGAGCTTCTTCAACCTTAGTTGACAAATCATTGATTGCCATAGATAAAATACCTAATTCATCTTTACTATAGACTTTAACTTGTCCGGAATAATCTCCATCCGCCATTTGAATCGTTTGCTGTGTCATTTCAGTGATCGGTTTTGTTATTGCCCGGGAAATAAATAGTGCCAAAATAACAGTTAATGCGACTGCTATCAAAGAAGAATTAAGAAAAATGAGCGTTATTTCGCTGATTTGTTCGTAGACACTTTCGATATTTGTCGTTAACGCTATTACACCCAATATTTCATTTGAGCCATCACTTGCAATAATTGGAGAAACCAACTTCCAGATTCGGTCGTTGGTCGTTTGATCTCTGTATTGGCTGGTGACTGTATTTCCCAACAATAATGCTTGTTGAACATCCTTATCATTTGTTTTACTACCAACACTATTTTGCTGCGTACTGTCACTAGTTCCTAATAAATAGTGTTGGGCATCAATAATCTGAACTTCTAAAATCCCATTTCCTGAGAAGTCTTCAATCAACCGTTCAATCTCGGTACTATCTTCTGCTGTTTCATCATCAAATAAAATAGGCTGAATAGTGTTATCTAAAAAACCTACTTGAAGTCTTTTTTCTTCTTGAAAATTAGTGACTAGCTGTGTTTCTAATTGTCTAACAAAATACGTTCCAATTAATTCTAATGCCACCAGTAATAGAATAATGAACACGAAAATTATTTTGAAATCAATAGATTGAAAAAAAGTGATTTTTTTCTTCATGAAACATTACTCCTGTTCAGGATTTCTTAAATAATAGCCAACTCCACGTCTTGTTACAAGCCAAGTTGGGTGACTAGGGTTGTCTTCTATTTTTTCTCTTAATCTTCTAACCGTTACATCGACCGTTCTTACATCACCAAAATAATCGTAGCCCCAAACCGTTTGTAACAAATGCTCTCTGGTCATTACTTGACCTAAATGTTTGGCTAAATAATGCAGCAACTCAAATTCACGGTGCGTTAATTCAATTGTAGCTCCTCTTTTAGAAACAATGTAAGCATCTGGATGAATCGTTAGAGCACCTACTTCAATATCATTTGTTTCAATTTCTTCAACAACAGGTGTCTTAGCATTATCATGTCTTCTTAAATTTGCTTTTACACGAGCTGTCAATTCTCTATTAGAAAAAGGTTTTGTGACATAATCATCCGCACCAAGTTCTAATCCAAGTACTTTATCGATTTCCGAGTCTTTTGCTGTAACCATAATAATAGGCATATCATGACTTTTACGTACTTCGCGACAAACTTCTAGCCCATCTTTTTTAGGAAGCATTAAGTCTAAAATGATAAGATCTGGCAATACTTCTTCTACTTTTTCTAAAGCTTCTTCTCCATCATATGCAGTAAATACTTCATATCCTTCTTTTGTTAAATTAAATTTAACGATATCTGAAATTGGTTTCTCATCATCAACTACTAATATTTTTTTCAAAATGAAACCTCCTTGGAATTTCTGCTTTTTTTATGATTGTTTTTTATATTAATGGTTTATTACTTTTTAATTAATTTGCTATAAGAATGACAAACTATTCTACGTTTCATTATACCGAACATACGGTAAGAGTGCAAAAACAAAATCAAGAGCTGTATACATGCTCTTGATTTTATATCATTGATTGGCTAATTTTTTAATAACCCTCGATAGTTAATGCAATTGTTTTTCCAGCTTGAGCTTCGACTTCATTATTTGGTTTGAATACGTAATGGTAATTTTCATTTTCTCCATTTATCACAATGACTGGTATAAACAATCGGCAACCGCGGCTAAGTAGGTATTCCTTATCAAACTTTACCAGCGGGTCTCCTTGTTTAACGGTCATACCTTTTTTTAAATGCGTTTCAAAACCTTCTCCATTTAAGGTTACTGTATCTAAACCAACATGTACGAGAACTTCTAAATCGTCATCTGTGCGGATTTCAAATGCATGAGATGCATCTGCTACTTGGAATAATCTTCCGCCAATAGGTGCACAAACTACATTAGAAGTAGGAATCATAGCAAAACCTTCTCCCATCATTTTCTCAGAAAACACAAGATCCGGCACTTCTTCTATCGGTATCATACTACCATCTGTTACAGCTACCAATGATGATTTTTTCTTCCCTAGCAATTCGTTTTGTGCTTCTTGTTTTGAAGATACGTCCATTCCAATAAATCCTCCAATACCTAACTCTTTTTTATTCATCTCTTGATCTTTCCTCATTATTTATTTTATCTCTAATTGTACCGGATTCTAAATGCTTTGACCATCTTTAAAAAAAATCTATCCAAATTCATTCGTTATTTAATTTTAGAGAAATTAAGAATTTTAAGTTTGTCTTCTCTTTTATACATTAGTCACATTTTACAATAATACGATTTCATTTTATTTGGCTATTCCCATTTTTAATGGTATTCTTATAGAAAATAAAGGTAAACTGATTACTCATTGATAAAATGAGTGGCTAATTTTACCTATTTCTTATTAAGTTAAACCAATTTTAAACTCTATCTTTAATGAAAGGAGCGTAAAAGCTAAATGTCAATCGAATTTATCATAGCTATTGGTATCGTGGTTTTAGCCTTGGTTGCTTTAGTTATTGTCGGAATACTCATTGGTAAAAAGGTAGGGAGTTTGATGAAAGAAATTAATTCAACTCAGACTACTGTTCAAGATCAAATAACTCATTTTACAAAAGAAACAGATGCTATAACAAGTAAAATAGACCATATGACCACTCGAGTAGATAGTATGACAAAAGATGTAGCTGTTAAACAAGCTTATATTTCTGATTTTACTCAGACAACAGCTGATTTTGGAGATTCTATCAACGATTTAAAACAAAATAGCACTAAAGTCGCTTCCTATTTCCTTTCTAGTTCAAGGAGAAAAGTAACAGTTACTCCTCCTCGAATAACAAAAGTAGGAAAAACAGCTTTAAAGATGTACCAGAGTAGAAAAAATAGAACAAAAAAACGTTTTTCATTTAACTAAACCAAATCAATTTAGAAAAGGGGAACTTTGTTATGGCTAATAGTTTTACTAGAACTTTATTTGTAGGAGCTGCTGCTGCAGTTACTGCCTTATTACTCGCTCCTAAATCAGGAAAAGAATTACGACAAGATATTAAAACGCAAGCAAACGATTTAAAAGATCAAGCAATGGATCAAGTAAATAGTTTTGCTGATGAAGTAAAACAAAGTTACAAAGAAGTTGAAGAGGAAATCAGTTATACTGATCCTGAATTAGCTGCTACCATTGAAGATATTGAAACAGACTTAAATTTACACTCTGAACCACTTGATAATTCAGATTTTACAGGTGCTGTGGAAGTTCCACCAACAGCTGTAGTTGAAGACTTATCTAATGCTCCTGACTTATCTGTTGAAGAAAGACGTGGACAATTATAGACCTAAAACGAACTTAAGATAAAAACAACACTCCCGCTAATGAGCAAATCATTAGCGGGAGTGTTGTTTATTTATGACTATTCAAATAATAAAGAAACGGTATATGGATCCTTTAAAACAATTAATTTATTCTTTTCGTTAGAAGGAGGTTTTTAACCGTTTGCCTAATATCTTTACTGCGACAGATAACTGAAATAACCGATACCCCGTCTGCTCCTGAAGAAAGAACGTCACTAGCATTTTCTTCTGTGATTCCTCCTATACCAACAATAGGAAAGTTATTAAACTGTTTTCGCATAACACTTAAAAAATGCAATCCAGCAGGAGGCTTCGCGTCTTTTTTAGAGCATGTTTTGTATATTGGACCAATTCCCACATAATCTGCTCCATTAAGTATTGCTTGTTCCATTTCTTTAGAATTGTGTACAGAAACGCCTACTATTTTTCCTTTCGCTTGTTTACGAAATCTAGAAAGAGCTAAATCTTCTTGTCCAATATGGATACCATCAGCATCTAGTTTAAGCGCTAGTTCAACATCATCGTTGACGATAAAAGGCACTTGATATGCTTGACACATTTTTTGGCAAGCACGAGCAAACTCTTCATAGATGATACCTGTTAATGCCCCTTCACCTTTTTCACGTAATTGGAAACATGTAATACCTGCTTTTAATGCTTCTTCAAGTGTTTTCAAAGGGTCTTTTGTGCAGTTCCTTGTTCCCATTATAAAATAGACGCTCAATATATTACAATCCACTTACTACTACCTCACAGATTCCTTGCTGACCATTATAAGCAAAATGATTTGTTGGTCCATGTCCATTTCCAATATGAAGAGGAGTGGAAATAGCTAGATGGATGAATTTTTTTGCTTCAATTATAGATTCCTTTATCGATAGTCCTTTTGCAATATTTGCTGTAAGAGCTGCAGAAAACGTACAACCTGTCCCATGTGTATCTTTTGTTTGTATACGAGGGGTGCTTATCGAAAAAGAATGCTGACGAGTGTATACTCTATCCGTTGCCTGTTCTCCATCTAAATGACCTCCTTTTATAATCACGCATTCAACCCCCATTTGAAGGATTTGCTGTGCAGCTTCTTCAATATCTTTAACCTCTTTAATTCGTCTACCTGTTAACAGTTCTGCCTCAGGAATATTTGGTGTGCAGATTGTTGTATAAGGAAAAAGTTTTTCTATTAATGTTGTTACTGCTGCATCCTGTAAAAGATTTGCTCCGCCCTTTGCGACCATCACAGGATCAACAATCAACGGAATATTTTGTTGTTGTATGATTTTAGCTACAACTTCAATAATTTCAGTTGAGAATAACATGCCGGTTTTAATTGCTTTTATAGAAAAATCATCCAGCACAGTTTGTACTTGTTGTTGTACAAATCTTGGTGATACTTCAAAAATGCCGTGGACTCCTAGTGTATTTTGGTCAGTTAATGCTGTAATAGCTGTTGTCCCAAATACACCAAGTTCTTGAAATGTTTTTACATCTGCTTGAATTCCAGCACCACCACCTGAATCTGATCCGGCAATTGTTAATGCAATCATTTCTCCATCTCCGCTAACTCTTGCAAGGCATTCATAAATTGTAAAGCAAACGTTCCTACCTCATTTGTACTATGCTCAGCAGCTTGTTTGTAGTCTTTTAGCGTTGTTGCTAAATCTTGCAGTTGATTTGTATCTCCAATAGCAAGAGACGCTGCACAGATAGCACTTAATAAACACCCAGTACCTGTAATGTGTGTCGCTATTTCCTTGCCTCCTGAAATATGAATTCCCTCATGCCCATCTGTTATAAAATCTGATTCACCTGTTACAATAACAAAGCACTTATACTGCAAAGACATTCGCTTTGCTACTAGAGCAATATCTATTTCACCTGTGCCGCTATCTACACCTTTTGATTGCCAAACCTCACCTGCAATTGCTGCTAATTCTCCTACATTGCATCGAATTAAATCAAACTGAATATTTTTTAAAAATAGTTGAACCAATTGTCTCCGATAACTTGTAGAACCAACGCCTACAGGATCCAACACTATAGGAATGGATAATTCATTGGCTTTTTTCCCAGCTAACATCATAGATTCTGCTGTACGATCATTCACAGTGCCAATATTAATAAGCAATGCTTGGGCAATCGACACTATTTCAGAGACCTCGTTCATTTCATCAGCCATAATAGGTGAAGCACCGACTGCAAGCAACCCATTCGCTGTAAAATTAGCAACCACATAATTTGTCATGCAATGCACTAAAGGAGCTTTTTTTTTAATTTGTACTAACATGTTTCATTCCTCTTTCCTCTACTTTTTTTGTCTGCCATTTCTTTCACTATTCATCAAAAAAAACTAATTTTCAGTCCTCCTTTATTTTGGACGCAAGCAAAAAAAAGCCTCTACAACAGTTGTAGAGGCTAAAAAAGTGTATAAGAAAAACACTAATCGCTCCCTACGTCAGTATTAACTAACAGGTTCAAAGGGTCAGGTTTTAACCTTCTCAACACAAGTGTGTCCCCCCGCAATTAAAAGTTTTACAAAAGAAAAACTCCCCATAAAAATGGAGAGCTCAGTACGTATAATCTAATACATATGTACATAGTGCTCCCTACGTCAGTGTTAACTAACAGGTTCAAAGGGTCAGGTTTTAACCTTCTCAACACACATGTGTCCCCCTGCAAAACATTTAATTACTTATAAGCTTACTATAGACAAACTATTTAATCAATTCTCTTAAGTAAATAGACATTAAGAGTACAAAAAATTAACTAATGAATAGACTTTTTCAGTCTATTCATTAGTTAGCAACAACTTGATCTTTTTCTTTTAGTTTAATTATTCTTCTTTATTAACCCATACAGATATGGATCCAGCTTCTACAAGAAAATGACCATTTCCTTCCTCATCAATAATTACTGTCTCCGCACAATTGCCTAAATAATCTTCATAAACAAATCCCTTTTTTTCTTTTCCTACAAGCATATCTTTATATCCTTCTTCACTATTTGAAATGACTACGGCACAGCCCTTTGGATACTCTTCATTTCCTGATCGAGTCCAACCAATACAATTTCTGTGATCAAAATAATCTGTTTGATTTCCATAAGCATAATTCTTTTTAAGGTACAATAATTTATCGATTATTTCACGTTGAGGTTCAATTGGGTTATCCCCTTTAATACCATAATAATCACCGTAAAAGAGCACTGGATAGCCTTCTTGTCTTAGTAAGATAACTCCATAAGCTGCAGGCTTAAACCAAGGTTCAACAAATGATTCAAGAGATTGGCTTGGCTGTGAATCATGATTGTCTACAAATGTTACAGCTTGTGTAGGATTGTTTTTGATTAATGTTTGGTCAAGTAAATGTGTCAAATCAAATTCATTACCTATTTTTGAAGCTTGTTCCAATTGATGATGTAAACCCACATCAAATAAATCCAACTTGTAATCTTGACTATCTAAGTAATTATTTAAACTAGAGTAATTTTGATCCCAATATTCTCCAACAATAAAGAATTGTTTGCCAAAATTAGATTCAATACTTTCACGTAATTCATAAATGAAATTTTCGTTGATGTGTTTGACTGCATCTAACCTAAATCCATCTACTCCCGTTTCTTCAATAAACCAGTTAGCCCATTTTTTTGTTTCTTCAATAACTTCTGGATGACTGTAATCAATATCAGCGTACATTAGGTAATCGTAATTGCCATATTCATCATCTACTGTTTTATCATCTGCCCAGCCTTTATTTTGTCCTTCAATGCGATAAATAGCTTTTTTCTCGTTTTCTTGATTGTAATCCGTTCCTGAAAAATGGTACCAATGCCATTGGAAATCAGAGTATTTTCCTTTTCTACCTGGAAAAGTAAACTCTGTCCATCCTTCAATTTCATAGGGTTCACTGATTGTTTGATTGCGATCATCCGGATCCACTTCAATCGCTTTAAATCGCTCAACTCCATCTGCACCTGCTTTATGATTTAAAACAACATCTGCATAAACTTGGATCTCGTATTTATGCAGCTCCTCAATTGCTGCTATTAGTTCCTCTTTTGTACCATATTTAGTACGCACAGTTCCTTTTTGATCAAATTCTCCTAAATCGTATAAGTCATAAATGCCATATCCATTATCTTTTTCCCCAGTACCTTTAAAACAGGGTGGAATCCATACACTTGTTACCCCGATTTCACTTAAATGTTTTGCATCTTCTTTTAACCGTTTCCAATGCTTTCCATCATTTTCTACATACCATTCGAAATACTGCATCATCAGTCCATTTTTATGCATGATCTTCATCCTTTCGAGAACTAATCCATTATCTAGCCAATTATTTAATTTATTGCTTGCTTAAAAATTACACTTTAGTGATTTTATCAATTTTATCATTTTTTCATCAAAAAGAATAATAACAAGAATTTCTTTTGCAAGTCACATTAATCGACAACCAATTTTAAACAAAGTATAGTTATTCTATCAAATAAAGGAGGTTATCTAGATGAAAGCATTGGATAGTATTGCGTTAGCACTACTAATTGTTGGCGGTTTAAACTGGCTCTTGGTTGGACTATTTGAATTTGATCTCGTTGCTACAATTTTTGGCGGACAAACATCGTTGTTATCTAAAATTGTTTATATCATCGTTGGTTTATGTGCATTGTATTCCTTAAAGTTCTTCCCTTTATTAACTTCAAACCACAAAGATAGACATTAATTTATTCATAGAAATTAAATACCGTATAAAAAAGGGACTCAACATTAATTTGTTGGGTCCCTTTCCTATTTTAATTATTCAACTAAGTAAACAGATTTACTTTTTTCTACCCAAGAGCTACATCTAAAATCATCATAATTGTAAAACCAATCATTAACCACATTGATGCTAAATCCTTATTGCCATTTTCTTGGGAACCAGGTATAACTTCCTCTGCAACAACAAAAATCATAGCTCCAGCAGCGAAGCTTAATGCATATGGAAGTAGAGGTTCCATGACTGTAACAGCTAATACACCTAGAACAGCTGCCAGTGGTTCTACAGCTCCGGAAAGTTGTCCATAGTAAAAACTTTTGGCTCTGGACATACCATCACGTCTTAATGGCATAGAAACAGCTGTACCTTCTGGAAAATTTTGAATACCCATACCAATAGCTAAAGCAACTGCACCTGCGATAGAAGCTTCGGGATTACCGGCTGCAACTGAACCAAACGCAACTCCTACTGCCAGTCCTTCTGGTATATTGTGCATTGTAATGGCTAAAACTAATAAGGTACTTCGTTTTCTCTTTTGAGGATTAACACCTTCAGCTTCTGATGGAGGCATGTTTGGATTTAAATGGGGCAATAAATTATCCGCACCCCATAAAAAGAAACCACCTAACATAAAACCAATAGCTGCAGGCACCCATGCCGGAAGTGGACCACTTTCAGCCATGGAAATAGCAGGTGATAAAAGTGACCAAAAACTGGCTGCAATCATTACTCCCCCAGCAAAACCTAGCATGCCATCCATTAACTTTTGATTCACATTCTTAGTAGAAAATACTAAAGCAGCTCCTAACGCTGTCATTCCCCATGTAAAGAGCGATGCAACTATCGTTTGTACTATAGGACTTAAAGAACTAAAAAACTCAATCACTTACTTCACTCCTTATATATAATCCTAACTATTTATTCTTATTCAGTATAAGTCTCTTTTCATTTTTCTACAAATAGTTAGACGCAGATATATATAGAAAATAAAAAAGAGACGCAATAAACGTTTTCGAAATGCTTTCGCACCAACGTTTATTCGTCTCGTGGGTTTGGCACCCAATGGGCTGTGGGGGGCTCGAACCCTCGACCCGCTGATTAAGAGTCAGCTGCTCTACCAACTGAGCTAACAACCCATTTTTTTACCTTTTTGCTTACAAAGTATAGTTTAACACATTTTATTGTTTTTATGTAAAAAAAATTGCCAAAAAAGATCCTTTTTCTAACTTTTATTAACTAAAAAAATTAACCAAACAAAAAATCTTTTGCTTGGTTAATCGTTAATTTATTATACTTGTGCCCAAACACTTTCTAAGATGTTTGTTTGGTCGCGGTCAGGTCCAACTGAGAACGTTGAAATACGAACACCTACTAATTCAGAAATGCGGTGTACATAATTTCTTGCGTTTTCAGGGAGCTCTGCTAAAGTACGACATCCTGTAATATCTTCACTCCAACCTGGTAATTCTTCGTAGATTGGTGAACATTCAGCTAACTCTTTTAGACTTGCTGGATAATGTAAAATTTCTTCTCCATTGCGTTCATAAGCTGTACAAATCTTAACCGTCTCTAAACCACTTAAAACATCAATTGAGTTTAAAGAAAGATTAGTGATTCCAGATACTCGTTTTGAATGACGCATCACTACAGTATCAAACCAACCAATACGACGTGGACGTCCAGTAGTTGTACCATATTCACGACCAACATCACGGATACGTTGTCCTACTTCGTCAAATAATTCAGTTGGGAACGGACCGTCTCCAACACGTGAAGTGTATGCTTTACATACGCCAACTACTTTATCAATTTTTGAAGGACCAACACCACTACCGATAGTAACTCCACCAGCTACTGGATTAGAAGAAGTAACGAAAGGATACGTACCTTGATCAATATCCAACATAACCCCTTGAGCTCCCTCAAATAAGACACGTTTGCCATCATCTAAAGCATTATTTAATACTACTGATGTATCACAAACATACTGTTTAAGTTCTTGTCCATATTGATAGTACTCTTCGAAAACATCTTCAAAGTCAATTGCAGTAGAATCATACATTTTTACAAAACTACGATTTTTTTCTTCTAAATTAATACGCAAACGTTCTTCAAAAATTTCTTTATCTAGTAAATCAGCAATTCGGATACCGATACGAGCCGCTTTATCCATATATGCTGGTCCAATACCTTTGATCGTTGTTCCAAGTTTTTGATCACCTTTAGAATCTTCTTGTAATTGATCTAATTGAATATGATAAGGCAAGATAACATGAGCACGATCAGAAATACGTAGATTCTCTGTTGTTATTCCTTTGTCATGTAAATAAGCTAACTCTTTAATAAGTGCTTTAGGATTTACAACAACACCATTTCCAATAACACTGATTTTATCTTTAGAGAAAATTCCTGATGGGATTAAATGCAATTTGTAAGTTTCGCCATCAAATTGAATAGTATGTCCGGCATTGTCACCACCTTGATAACGTGCAATGACTTCCGCATTTTCACTTAGAAAGTCCGTAATTTTACCTTTTCCTTCATCGCCCCATTGTGTACCAACGACTACTACTGAAGACATATAAACACCTCATTAATTTTTTTTTACCCAAATACTTATTAATTTTAGCAGTAAATGATGATTGTTTCAACAAAAAAACGAATATTTTATTTTATTTTAACTAAAAAAACCTAAATAAACGAACATTATTTTTTTATTTCTAAAAAAAAAAAGACAAAATGCGAACAATATCTCGCATGAGTCTTTTTTAACGTTGAGCCATATCATCAGGATAATAGCTTAATGAAGAAAACTTATTGTATTCTTTTATAAATAAAAGTTTAACTGTACCCCTTGCACCACTTCTATTTTTTTCAATAATGACTTCTATCACATTGTCTTCACCGGCAGATCCATGATCATCATCGTCATCTTCTCCCTCTTCGCGATCATAATAATCATCACGATATAGGAAGGCTACGATATCAGCATCTTGTTCAATTGATCCAGATTCACGAATATCACTTAATACTGGACGTTTATCTTGACGTTGTTCCACACCACGTGATAATTGGGATAATGCTATAACAGGAACTTTTAATTCTTTTGCTAATTTTTTTAATTGACGGGAAATCTCAGAGACTTCTTGTTGTCTACTTTCACGTCCAGTACCTTCAATTAATTGCAGGTAATCAATCAATACCAAGCCAAGATTGCCTTTTTCTTGTTTTAATCGACGACATTTAGCACGAATTTCAGCTATTCTAATTCCTGGTGTATCATCGATGTAAATGTTGGCTTTTGATAAACTACCCATAGCTACAATCAGGCTTTGCCATTCTTCCTCTGATAATGTCCCCGTTCTCAAATGGCCAGCGTCTATACTTCCTTCTGCACAAAGCATCCGATTGACCAATGATTCTGCTCCCATTTCTAAACTAAAAATAGCAACTGTTTCATCCGTCTTTGTTCCAATATTTTGAGCAATATTTAAAGCAAATGCCGTTTTCCCTACAGCGGGACGCGCAGCTAAAATAATTAATTCTTCTTTTTGTAGTCCAGCTGTCATTTTATCTAATGCCTGATAACCTGTAGGCAAACCAGTAATTTCTTCATTATTTTGATACAGCTGATCTATTTGTGCAATAGAGCTGTTCAACACGTCTGAAATAGCTAAAAAACCGCTCCTGTTGCGTCTTTCAGATACTTCTAGAATACTACGCTCTGCCTCGTCTAAAATCGATGCTAGCTCGTCTCCTTCTTCATATCCTTTAGTAACGATGTCTGTTGCTGTATGGATCAGATTTCGTAAAATAGCTTTTTGTTCTATTATCTTTGCGTAATACTCCATATTAGCAGCTGTTGGGACAGCGACAGCTAATTCTGCTAAGTAAGCCATTCCGCCAATATCTTCTAGCTGATTTTTAGATTCTAGTGCATTGGTTACTGTAACGATATCGATAGCTTCATTATGGTTATTTAATTCTAACATTGATTGAAATATCAATTGATGTCCGCGACGATAAAAATCCTTCGACTCAATAAATTCTAAAGCGCCAACAACCGTCTCAGGATCTAGAAATATTGAACCTAAAACAGCTTGTTCAGCTTCTATACTCTGTGGCGGTAAGCGATCTTGAAAAGCTTCTTGTACCAATAAATTCTCTCTCCTTCATTATCAACACTCTTTTTAGTTTGGATTTTTTTGTTGGATTCAATTCTATTATTTTACCTTAAAACAACCCCAAACACAATCTACCAAAAAGAACTCTTGTTCCCTTTTTTATTTTAAACAAAAAACATTTGGCTCTTAAAATGTTTTTAAGCCAAATGTTTTGTTTCATTCATTTAATTTTCTGGTAAAACTCTGACAGTAATTGTTGCAACTACTTCAGGATGAATTTTCACGTCGATTTTCATTGAAGCTAAACTTCTGATTGGAACGGGTAATTCTATTTTACGTTTATCAAGTTTTATGTTTAACTGCTTTTGTGCTGCAGCAGCGATTTGTTTTGTTGTAACTGAACCAAACAAACGACCATCTTCAGCAGCTTTTGTTTTGATCTCGATTGCATTTTCATCTTTTTCGAGAAATTCTTTTACCTTTTTAGCTTCTTGTAGAATCTCTTCTTCTTTTTTTTCATCCGCTTTTATTTTACCATTCAATTCACTAATACTAGCTGAAGTAGCTTCTTTAGCTAAGTTGTTTTTCAATAAAAAGTTATGTGCGTATCCATCTGCTACGTTTTTGACATCACCTTTTTTTCCTTTACCTTTTACATCTGCTAAAAATATAACTTTCATAATTTTATTCCTCCTTAGTTTGGTTTAAAATAACCTCACGCAATTGTTCTTTTGCTTCTTTTATCGTAATATTTTCTAATTGCGTAGCTGCATTAGATAAATGTCCGCCGCCACCTAACTGTTCCATAATAACTTGAACATTTATTTCACCTAAACTGCGGGCACTAATGCCAATTTTATTATCTGTACGTTTAGTAATGACAAAAGCTGCATCTACGTTAGACATAGAAAGCATCGTATCAGCTGTTTGTGCTGCTACCACTGTATCATAAATAGTATTCTCTTCACCAACAGCAACCGCTATATTTTTAGTCACAAATTCGATGGTCTCAATTAAATGACTACGAAGCAGGTAAGTTTCTTTATCTTCTTTCAATAGTCGTTGGATCATAACTGCATCTGCACCACAAGACCTTAAGTAACTTGCAGCATCAAAAGTACGAGATCCCGTTCTAAGAGAAAAACTATTAGTATCTACAATAATTCCACCTAATAACGCAGTAGCCTCGATCTTATTTATGGGATCTGCTTCTTCTGATTGGTACTCGAATAGTTCTGTAATCAGTTCAGCTGACGATGAAGCATAAGGTTCGATGTAAACTAAAGCTGGATTTTCTGGAAATGCTTCTCCACGACGATGATGATCAATGACAACTACCTTATTTGTTCGAGAAATTAAATCTGGAGCTATACCCATAGAGGGACGGTGGAAATCAACTAACACAACTAAACTATTGTTTGTAATCATTTGTTCAGCAACAGCAGGTGTTATAATATATCGGCTAATTTCATTGTCCTTTTCTACTTCTTTCATTAACTTAGAAATATCCTTGCTAAATTCGTCTGGATTTACAATAACCCAGGCTTCTTTATTGTTCATTTCAGCAATTCTTCTAATGCCTAATGAAGCACCAATAGCATCTAAATCAGGATACTTATGTCCCATAATAAAAATTTGATCAGATTGTTTCATTAATTCTTGAAGCGCTTGACTGATCATCCGAGAACGAACGCGCGTTCTTTTCTCCATAGGATTTGTTTTCCCACCATAATAACGCGGCTCAGCATCATAACCTTTTACAACAACTTGGTCTCCACCTCTACCTAGGGCTAAATCTAGATTACTTTGGGCTAATATAGATAATTCACTTAAATCTTCAGATCCATATGCAATACCTATACTCAATGTTAGAGGGAAATTTTGTTTTGAAGTTCTCTCTCTAATTTGATCAACAATACTGAATTTTTCTTCTTCCATTTTAGCTAAAGACCTTTTATGCATCATCACGATAAAGCGATCTTCTGTTATGCGCTTTAAGTACACATGATGCAATTTAGCCCAATTAGATAATTGAGTTGTAATAAAATTATCTAAATTAGATATATTTCTATCGGTCATTCCTTGAGTAATCTCATCATGATTGTCGACAAATATATTTCCAATAACTATTTGTTCTTCCTCATACTTAGATTGAATGATAGCGTATTCTGTAATATCCATAAGATAAACAACTCTAATATCTTTCTGAACAATTATTTGAAAAACTTTGTCGCCCCATTTTGCCTTTTTCAACCCAGAGTCTTGGCTTTCTTTGACAAGTATTGCTAATTCGCTATCAACGTCTTCTAACTGCTTACCTAACACTTCTTGGTAACCTAAATGCGATTGAAGATAAGGGTTAATCCATTGCAATTGTAAATTTTCATTAAATAAAAGAATACCAATGGGCATCTTTATCAGAGCTTCTTGCTCTCCGCGCTTAATTCGAAATGCTAAATCTGAAATGTATTTTTTATTCTCAACGGATAATTTCTTTGCCAAATCATACAATAAGAATATTACCCCTATAAAAATAACTAATAACGCTAAACCGATTCCAAAGTTAGCGATAAATCCTAAAACAATTGTAACCAACTGAAACACCATTATAATGGCTATAATAGTCTGGATTTTTTTATCATTTAAGAATTCCGGAAGTTTTTCTTGAGATAGTTTCTTATTCATAACAGGCCCCTTTTTCCATCTCTCTCCTAATTAAAGTTCAACCTCTATTTTACCACTTGTTCTCTAAGTAGACAACTTGTTTCACATGAAACAAAATCATAAAAAAGTTTCACGTGAAACATATTCCATTAAGCATTTTCAAACTCAAACTAACAATTGAATTTTAAAAAATAAAAAGAGTCGAGACATTTGCCTCAACTCTTCATCTTTTTATTGTTCGTCAGTTACGAAAGGTAATAATCCCATAATACGAGCACGTTTAATTGCTTTAGTTAATTTACGTTGGTTTTTCGCGTATGTTCCAGTAACACGGCGCGGTAAAATTCTACCTCTTTCAGAGATAAAACGTTTCAATAGGTCAATATCTTTGTAGTCCACGTGTTCGATGTGGTTTGCTGCAAAGAAATCAACTTTACGGCGTTTTTTTCCGCCTCTACGTTGTTGAGCCATTTCATATTCCTCCTTTACGTCCCATTCTTTTTAGAATGGTAAATCGTCATCTGAAATATCAATCGGTTGTCCGCTCTTTTCAAAAGGATCAGAGTTTCCAAAATTTTGATATTGTTGGTTACGGGGAGCTTCTTGTGAATTACTTTGTGTGTTATTGTTATAAGGTTTTTGTTGAGAACCGTATGATCCCGATTGAGCTTGAGAGTCATTCTGATCTTTACGTTGGTCATTTTTAGATTTTGATTCTAATAATGAGAACGTTTCAACAACTACTTCTGTAACATATACACGTTGCCCTTGTTGATTATCATAAGAACGTGTTTGGATACGGCCTTCTACACCTACTAATGCACCTTTTCTGGTGAAGTTTGCAAATGATTCAGCACTCTTTCTCCAGATCACACAGTTGATAAAATCGGCATCTCTTTCACCTTTTTGGTTTGTAAACTGTCTGTTTACAGCCAATGAAAAAGTTGCTACCGCTGTGCCGTTTGAAGTGTATCTTAAATCAGCATCTTTTGTTAATCTTCCAACTAAAACAACATTGTTAATCACATTGCCCACTCCTTCCGATAAAATGTTTCATGTGAAACATTTTTGCTTAGTCTTCTTCTCTAATTGTCATATGACGCAGAATATCAGAACTGATTTTAGACAAACGATCGAATTCGTTAATTGCAGCTGCATCATTAGCAGTAAGTTTTACGATATGGTAGATTCCTTCGTGGAAATCTTTGATTTCGTAAGCAAAACGACGTTTCGACCAGTCTTTAGATTCAGTGATTTCAGCACCATTATCT